>DATFUE010000307.1:0-3049 GCA_035261165.1 Myxococcota bacterium | reverse complement strand
CGCGAGCTCGGCGCTCGAGCTGGTCTGGGCGGTGCTCGTGTATCTCCCGAACCGCGTCTTCGACCTGACGGACATCGTGCGGCTGCAGGTGCGCGCCGGTCCGGGCTGGGCCCTGGGCGCTCGCGCGACGCGCGCGTTCCCGGTCTTCATCGGCGACTACAAGGCCACCTGGATCGGCCTGCCGGGGCCGCGTGGCCGCGCCACGGTTCCGCTCCCCGCGGGCCTGGCCGCGCAGAACGGCTTCAGCTTCGGCCCCGCGCTCGCGAGCGGCTCGCAGGCGCCCGGCTACGGGATGGGCGAGTTCGGCGCGGGCGCGCACCTCTACGTCCTGGGCTTCGAGGCGGGCTTCGACGTGGTCGAGCTCGCGGACTTCGTCGCCGGCTTCGCGTGCGTCGACTTCGCGCACGACGACTTCTAGGCCCGGCGCTTCCGGTACACTCCAGAGCCCGCGGGTCCGGCGGTGACTCGAGGAGACGTGATGACCAGCGAATGGATCGATGTCGGCGGCTTCGGTTGCCTGATCTCCGCCGAGCCCGCGGAGCGGACCTGGGTCCCCGCGGGCTTCCCGGTCGCGAGCGGCTTCTGGACGTTCCGCGAGCCCGACGCCGTGGTGATCGTCCAGAACGACCGGCTGCGCGTGGCGGCGGTGCCATTCACGCGCTCGCACGACGAGCTGCAGTTTCTCGACAACGCGAAGCACATGTACTTCTCCACCCGCGTGTTCGAGGCGCCGAAGGGCGGCCGACTCAGCGTCGAATGGGACATGGCGGCGCAGATCGTCGGCGGGCGCGACGACCTCTACGACGGGTTCGTGAGCTTCCACCTGATGGATCTCGCCGCGGGTGTCGCGATCGACGTGTTCGCAGCGAATCGCGCGATCGCGACCGTCTACGCGCGTCTGCCCTTCCCCGGCGCGAGCGCGCCGCGCAACGACACGGGGCCGCGCTACTTCTCGCTGTTCGACGAATTCCGCGGCGTCACCGAGCCCGGCCAGCCGCACCGCTACGCGCTGGTGTACGACCGCGGCGAGGCGACGCTCGAGTGGCACATGGACGGCAGGTGTCTCAAGCGCGAAGTCGCCGTACCCGACCTGGGCCCGGCGCTGCTCGCGGTCGGGTTGATGACGGAGAGGGACATCGTGCCCGGCAAGGGCAGTGTCTCGTGTCACGGCCAGGGCGCGGTCGCGACCTGGGGCGGCATCCGCGTGAAGGCAGAGGCGCGCTGACGTTGCCCTCGCTGGGCACGCTGGTGCGCGCGCTGCGCGCGCCGTCGCTCAGCGCGGGGCTGATGCCCGTCCTCACCGTCACCGCGCTCGTCTCCTACGAGGGCGCGACACCGAGCGGTGTGACCTTCGCGCTGACGCTGCTCGGCATGCTCGCAGCGCAGGGCGCGGTGAACCTGGTGAACGACTACTTCGACGACGCCTCCGGACTCGACGCCGACCCGGAGTTCGAGAAGCTGCCTTTCCCGCTCGGGAGCCGCGTGATCCAGAGCGGGGCGCTCTCGAAGCGTGGGGTCGCGCTGTTCGCCGCGGCGTGTGGCGCGGTCGCGGTCGCGTGCGGGCTGGTCCTGAACCTGCGCGCGCCTGGGAACACGCTCCTGTGGATCTGTCTCGCCGCCGCCGCGCTCGGCTACTTCTACACCGCGCCGCCGCTGCGCATCGCGTATCACGGCGCGGGCGAGCCGGTGACGTTCCTGCTCTTCGGGCCGCTCGCAGGCGCGGGTACCTACTTCGCGCAGACCGGGCGAGTGACTCCCGCGTGCCTGGTCGTCTCGAGCGTCGTGGGTCTCCTCGCCATGGCGATCCTCTACATGCACCACTTTCCGCAGCACGACGCCGACAAGCGCCACGGCAAGCGGACGCCGGTCGTGCGCCTCGGGCCCGGCGGGGCGGGACGGCTGGTGCCCTTCCTCCTCGCCCTGCCCTACGTCGTGCTCGCGCTGGGGATCTCCGGCGGGCTTTTGCCCTCGGCGGCGTGGCTGTTCTTCCTGTCCGCTCCGTTCGCGGTGGGCGCGTCGCGGATCGCGCTGCGCGCGCCCGGCGATCCGCGGCGCATGACTCAGGCGTTCGCGAACGTCTTCGGGCTGCACTTCACCGGCGGCCTGCTGCTCGCCGCGAGTCTGTTCTTCACCCGGCCTTGAATTGCTCGCCGCGGGTTCCGGCTTCGTGCCACACTGCACGCCGTCGTCCCCGAAACCACCGGAGGTGCCCGCATGAACTCGTCGCGCAGTCCGCTCGTCCGCCTCGCCCTGGCTGCAGCCCTCGCGAGCGCGCTCGCCGCATGCGAGACGGCCCAGAAGCCCGACGTTGCCGCCGCACCGATCTCGGGCATCGTGAAGGAGCGCCAGATCACGACCGTCGCGACGGTCCAGAAGCTCGACCTCGCGAAGCGCCTGGTGACTCTGAAGGGCCAGGACGGCAAGGTGTTCTCGATCCATGCCGGCGACGAGGTGAAGAACCTCCCGCAGGTGAAGGTCGGCGATCAGGTCTCGACGACTTACTACGAGTCGATCGCATACGAGGTGCACAAGCCCGGCATGGCCGAGGTCGGCGTGGTGGGCGCCACCGGGGTAGGCTCGGCGCAGCCCGGCGAGAAGCCGGCGGGCGTCGCCGCGGACGTGATTCAGGTGACCGCGACGATCGTGTCGATCGACAAGGCCACCCCGTCGGTCACGCTGCAGCGCCCGGACGGCGAGGTCGTGGCCGTGCGCGTGCGCGATCCCAAGAAGCTCGAGGGCGTGGCCGTCGGCGATCTGGTCGAGATCACCTACACGCAGGCCCTCGCGATCATCGTGGAGCCCGCGAAAGGGAAGTGAGTCACAGGTCGTTGCGCGGGCGCAGAGCCTGAAACAGCTCTTCGCCGGCGCCGTTCGCAGCGAGGCGCAGCGCGCGCGCGTTGGCGACGACGTACCACTGACCCGCCGGCGACTCCGCGAAGTCTGCGTAGCTCGCCAGCTCGGAGTCCGAGAGCGAGTCGAGCGCGAACAGCTGCCAGCGCAGCAGCTCGTCCGCGGCCAGCGGGTAGAGCTGTGACTCCTCGCGCGCGGC
>DATFUE010000306.1:0-3757 GCA_035261165.1 Myxococcota bacterium | reverse complement strand
CCTCGACCAGCTCGGCGGCGCGCGCGAGCGCGCGCTCGATCGCGAGCTCGGATGCCTCGCTGCCGTTGTAGCCGTCCGCCACCGCGAGCAACACGCCCGCGGCCGTGCGCGCCACGAGCACCGCATCCTCGTTCGGGTCGGTGTGCGCATACGCCTTGGGCAGCGCACCGCGCGAGAGCGCCACCGCTCCCCCATCCGGCAGCTCCGCGAGCCCGAGCGGCCCGAGCTCCGCCCAGTCTCTCCCCAACAGTGCTATTGCCCTCACCCGTTTGATCCTACGCTCGCCTGCGGCTCGCTGCGCGCTGCGCTTGCATGCGCGGCTCGGGACGGCCCTCGCCACGCATCGCCTCGCGAACGCGAGTAAGCTCAGGACAGATGCGTGCGATCGTGGTCGTCGGTGAGGGCAAGGACGCGAAGCTCGTGCTCGGCGAGGCGCCAAAGCCCGAGCTGCGCGCGGGCGAGCTGCGCATCGCCGTGGCGGCGACGGCGTTGAATCGCGCGGACCTGATGCAGCGGCGCGGGCTGTATCCGCCGCCGCCCGGCGCTTCGCCGATTCTCGGGATGGAGTGCGCGGGTGTGATCGCCGAGCTCGCGCCGGGCGTGACTGGCTTCGCGCACGGCGACCGCGTGATGGCGCTGCTGCCCGGGGGTGGCTACGCCGAGGAGGCCTGCGTCGACGCCGGCTCGGTGATGCCGGTGCCGAAGGGCATGCCGCTCGTCGAGGCGGCCGGGATCCCGGAGGTGTTCCTCACCTGTCACTTGAACTTGTTCCAGCTCGCGGCCGTACCCGCGGGCGGCTGGGCACTGGTGCACGGCGGCGGCAGCGGCATCGGCACGTCGGCGATCCAGCTGCTGAAGGTCGCGGGGGTTCACGCCATCGTGACGGCGGGCAGCGCGGCGAAGTGCGCGCGCTGCATCGAGCTCGGCGCCGATGTGGCGCTCGACTACACCAAGGGCGAGTTCGCGCCCACGGTGCTCGAGAAGACCGGCGGCGCGGGCGTCGACGTCGTGCTCGACTCGATCGGCGCGCCGTATCTCGCGCAACACCTGACCTGTCTCAAGCTCGGTGGCCGCCTCGTGCTGATCGGGCTGATGGGCGGAGCGCACGCCGAGCTGAACCTCGGGTTCGTCGTCGCGAAACGCCTCTCGATCATCGGCTCGACCTTGCGGGCCCGGCCGATTGCCGAGAAGGCCGAGATCGTGCGCGGCTTCCGCGCGAAGTTCGGCGCCGCGCTCGACGCCGGGAAGCTGCGCGCGATCGTCGATCAGGTGCTCCCGCTCGCCGACGCGCAGCGCGCGCACGAGCGCCTCGAGGCGAGCGCGCACTTCGGCAAAGTGATCCTGCGAGTGCGCGAGGATCTCGAGTAGGGTCAGAAGAACCCGAGAGAGGGCTCGCTGTCGTCGCGCTCGAGCAGCGACGCGTCGTCGTTCTTCACCGAGTTCACGCGGCGCGATACGGGGTAGGCGCGCAGCTCGCCGGCCGGCACGGGCGCGAGCAGGGCGAGCAGCGCCGCGGTGTCACCGTCCAGTGTCGGGTCGAGCCAGCGGGCTTCGGCCGCTCGCGGCAGGATCACCGGCATGCGGTCGTGAAGGCTCGCGACCGCGGCGTTGGCCGCGGTGGTCACGATCGCGCACGAGAGCAGGATCTCCTCCAGGAGCTGGCCCTTCGGCCGCCACTCCGCGAAGAGTCCAGCCATCGCGAAGGGCTCCCCGTCGCCGCGGCCGACGAAGTGCGGCAGCCGGTGCTTGCGCGGCCCCGAGGCGCTCTGCCACTCGAAGAAGCCGTCCGCGGGAATCAGGCAGCGCCGCGCGCGCAGTGAGTCCCTGAATGCGGGCTTCTCCACGAGTGTCTCGACCCGCGCGTTGATCATCTGCGCCTGGTCGCCGATCTCCTTGGCGAACCACGGCACGAGCCCCCAGCGCATGAGGCGCGGCTCGCGCCGGCCGCCGGTGGCGCGCACGGTCAGCACGCTCTCCGTCGGCGCGATGTTGTAGCGCGGCTGGAGCGCCGCGAGCGCCGCCGGATCGAAGTCGAAGCGCTCGGCCAGCGCCTCCTTCTCGGTGTGCAGCGTGTAGCGTCCGCACATCGCGGCGTCCTACGGCGCCGCCTCGGGGGGCCCCTTGAGCTCGACGGTGTTGCCGTCCGGATCCTTCACGTACACCGACGGCCCGTTGCCGTCGGCGCCGTAGCGGATGCCGACGTCGCTCGTCTCGACGCCGTGCGCGCGGAGGTGCGCGCGCAGCTCCTCCGCCGCGAACGGCTCGATGCGCAGGCAGAAGTGGTCGACGTTGCGCGCGCTCCCGCCCGGCGCGGCGCCGCCCAGCTTGCCGAGCGGCCCCTCGACGGGAATCAGATCGACGAGCGAGCGCCCGAGCCGCACCTGCACCAGCCCGAGCGCGTCGCTGCGCCGTTCGACGACGCCGTCGAGCACGCCGGTGTAGAACGCCAGCGCCGGCGCGAGTGCGCGCACGCGCAGCACCACGTGATCGAGCCCGAGCGTGCTGAATGGCGGCTTCACGCGCGACTCACTCAGCCGACCGGCGCGCCCGCGCGCAGCACGGGAAGCCAGTCGTTCAAGGTGTAGTCGCGAAACTCGAGCGTGCGGTCTACCGTGCCCGCTTCGCCGTAGTGATAGACCATGGCCGCGCGCATGCCGCGCGAGAGATTGTCGGTCGACTTGTGCATCAAGTGACTGTGGAACAGCAGCAGGTCGCCGGGCTGGAGCAGCACGGGCCGCGCGCCGCTCATGTCGTGATCGGTGATCTCGACGTAGCCCATCTGCGCGTGCTCGCGGCGATCCGGCTCGACGGAGTGGATCGGCTCGCGCTGCGAGCCGGGCAGCACCCAGAGTGGCCCGTTCTCGAGCGTCGCCTCGGTCACCGCGAGCCACACGCCGACCTGCGGGCGCCGGTCGAAGGGAAAGTAGAACGCGTCCTGGTGCCAGGGCTGCCCCAGCGCTTTCGGATTCTTGAAGATGAACTGCGACAGGAAGCAGTCGAGGTTCGGCCCGAGCAGCTCCGACACCAAGGCCAGGAGCCGCGGCTCGCGGCAGAACGCGTTGAACACCGGCTCGTGCCGGTGGATCCGAAACAGCTTCGAGGTGCGCTCCGCCGCGCTGCCCTCGGCGCCGCGCAGCGCGGGCTCGGGCATGCGCAGCGCGCTCGCGACGTCGCCGCCCGTCTCGACGCGCGCGCAGAGCTCGCTGACGCGCTCGAGCATGGCCTTGCAGACGCCCGGCTCGGCGAAGCGCGGCGCGACGAAGAACCCGTCGCGCTCCCACGACTCGCGCTGCTCAGCGTCCATCGGCTTCACGGCTCCAGTGTACTCGCGAAGAGGGCAGAATAGAGCCATGGGCGCAACCCCCGCTGCATCCGCCAACGGCGAGACCTTCGTCGCGAGTCGCTGGACCTCTGGAAATCGCCTCTTTCCGACGAAGCTCCTGGTCACCCCCATGCGAGTCAGTCGCGTGAAGCCGCGGATGTTCGGCAGCAATGAGCAGAGCATTCCCATGACGAAGGTCGCGTCGGTGCACATCTCCACCGGCGTGTTCTGGTCGGAGATTCGCATCGAATCGACTGGCGGGTCCGATCCCATCACGAGCCATGGGCACCGAAAGGCCGACGCGCAGCGGATCCGCGATCTGATCGAGTCGCACCAGTCGCAGCTCAGTACGCAGCGCTGACACTGGCTTCGCCCGTGGATGCAGCGGATGGCTACGGAGCCGTCTGCGGAAACACCGATCTGTGTCGGTGAGAG
>DATFUE010000305.1:0-8226 GCA_035261165.1 Myxococcota bacterium | reverse complement strand
CGGAGTGGATGCGCTCGCACGATCACCGGGAGAACGTGCTGAACCCCGCGTTCAACACCGCCGGGGTCGCCGTCGTCCAGGCGCCGGGCGACGCGACGATCGTCGTCGAGCTGTACGCGACCTACCAGTGAGTCGCTGACTCACTGAGTCGGGCCGGCCTCGGCGGCGAGCACGGCCTCGACGCTGCGATCGTTCCAGAACACCTCGAGGGGCTTCGCGGGGTCGAAGCTCGCGGGCACCACGAGGTAGCCCACCGCCATCTCGCCCGCGGGCAGCTCGCCCGGAGCGCCGAGCAGGAAGCCCAGCTCGGCGGCGTTCTGCGGATCCGGTCGGAACGTGCGGCCCGACTGCACGACGAAGAAGTTCGGGCGGAAGTCGCTGGTCTTCGCCGACTGCGCGCTCCACACCAGCACGTGATTCGCGCGGGGGTCACGGCCGAGCGTGGCGAGCGCGTAGGCCTCGAACGCCGCGGAGTAAGCCAGCTCGATCCGCAGGCTGCTCGCGCCGTGGACGTCGTCGATCTGGAACGACGCCGGCGCGGCGTCCTGGCGCAGCGAGATCAAGCGCACCAGGTCGCGCAGCTCGTCGTCGGCGAGAGGCACGGCCGACTCGGCGCCGAATGACTCGCTCTGCGGCGGCGGCTTCGCGCGAGCGATTCCGGCCGTCGCTCCGGGCTGCGGCGCCGGCGCGGACGCAGCGCTCGGGGCCGGCGAAGTCACTCCCGCGCGCGCGTCGCGAATCCTGCGCGCCGTCTCGAGCAGGTTGTACGGGTTGTTGGGGCTGCGCGCCTCCTGATCGACGTACCAGGTGTACGGGCGCGGCAGCAGATAGGGCCGGACCGGCGGCAGGTCGGATGGGTCCGCGAGGTGCGGGTTCGCGCACGGAATCGACGCGCGGCTCTGTACGATGAAGTAACTGCCGTCCGGGCAGATACCGGAGAAGGACGTGTCGGCACGTGCGCCCGAGGCGAGTGCGGCGAGGGCTCCCAGGGTGACTGCGACGCTGCGCGCTTTCACGCCTGAGATTGTACTCGAAGTCACTTCGGTAAGTCTCTGATTCCACTGAAGAAGTCAGGCGCGGGGTGCGCGCGCCGAGCAGGCTCGCGGAGTTGTCCCTCGAGGCTGCACACGGGCTGCAGCTCAATGCAGGCGCAGCGCCTCGGCAGCTCCGTCACCCAGCGATTCCTCGTCGTCGCCGAAGCCGCTCGCTCCGTCTTCGCGCGGCGGCTCGCTCGCCTCGCGCTCGAGCGCGACTTCGTCGTCCGGGATTTCCTCCGCCGGCGCGGCGACGATCGCCTCGATCTCGCGCAGCGCCGGAAGGTCGGAGAGGCCGCGCAGGCCAAACGTCTCGAGAAACGTCGCGCTCGTCCCGAACAGCGCCGGGCGACCCGGCGCGTCGCGGCGGCCCACGATGCGCACCAGGTCGCGCTCGAGCAGACTCTTCACGACTGCGTCGCAGTCCACGCCGCGCAGCGCCTCGATCTCGGCGCGCGTGAGTGGCTGGCGATAGGCGATCAGCGCCAGCGTCTCGAGCGCGGGGCGAGAGAGTCGGATCTTCCGCTCCGGCGTCCCCGCGAGGATCACGTCGGCGAACTGCGGGCGCGTGCGGAACTGGTAGCCCGCCGCGATTTCCGAGATCTCGTAGGGTCGGCCGGTCGCGGCGAGACTCGCATTGATCTCGGCGACACCCGCGGCGATCTGCGCCGGCGTAGCGCGCGGAAACGCGCGCCGCAGCACGCTCGCCCCGATCGGTCCTTCGGCCGAGAAGATCAGCGCTTCGAGCGCGCCGAGGTCGAGCTCAGACTCCGCCATCGTTCTCTCCCTGCTCGTCCAGAGTTCGCGCTTCCAGCTCGGCTTCCGCGCGCGCGCCCGCCTCCGCGATCGCGGCCTCGTCGAACGCCGCGCCGACGGCCAGGCGCACGCGCACGAGTCCTTCGGGGCGCCCGCCGTCGTCCGCGTTCTGGAAGATCAGCAGCGCCTGAATCTTCGCGAGCTCGAGGATCGAGAGGAACGCGAGCACGACGCGATCGCGCGCCGGCGTCTCCCCCGTGAGCAGGTCCTCGAAGCGCACGCTCGCGGGATCCGCGGCGCGCAGCGCGTCCATGACCTGGACCATGCACTCCTGCAGCGTGAGTCGCGCGCGAGAGACGGTGTGGCGCACCTCCTCGGCGGGAATGCGCGCGAGCACGCGCTGCATCGCCTCGAGCAGGCCGAACAAGCTGACGACCAGCACGCCTTCCTTCTCGGGAATGGCCGTCCGGTCCGCAGCGCCCGTGAACACGTCGCGGCCGAGCAGCGGGCGGAGGGCGAGCTCGCTGGCCGCATCCTTGTAGCGCGCGTACTCCGCGAGCCGGCGCGCGAGCTCGGCGCGCGGATCCTCGACACCGTCCTCCGCGAGCAGGTCCGGGTCGGGCGGCAAGAGCAGCCGCGACTTGATGTGCGCCAAGGTCGCGGCCATCAGCAGATAGTCGGCCGCGACGTCGATGTCGAGCATCCGCATCAGGTCGAGATAACCGAGATACTGCTCGCTGATCAGCGCGATCGGGATGTCCGCGATGTCGACTTCGTTCGCGCGGATCAGATGCAGCAGCAGGTCGAGCGGGCCCTCGAATGCCGGCAGCTTCACGGCACACGAGAAGCGCCCGAGCGCGTTCGCCTCGCGGCTCGCGCTCTGCGTTCGATCGCCGCCGGTCAGCTGGTCTTCCACCGCTGCGATGTCGCACCCCCACGACGCCGGCGAACCTAACCCATCACCCCGCGGGCGGCCAGGCACCCTACCCGCAAAGACTCATGATCGCGCGGGGCTCCGGTCTCCGCGCGGGTGCCGCCGGTTCACGAGCTCGTGCAGACGGCTGCGACTCACGTGTGTGTAGATCTCGGTCGTGCCGATGTCCGCATGGCCGAGCATCTCCTGCACGATGCGCAGGTCCGCGCCGCCCTCGAGCAGGTGCGTCGCGAACGAGTGGCGCAGCACGTGCGGGGTCAGCTTGTGCGCGATGCCGAGCGCGCGCCCATAGGCGCGAATCCGGTACCAGACGGCCTGGCGCGTGAGTCGCCGCCCGCGCGCGCTGACGAAGACCTCGGGCACGTCACCCGCGCGCACCCAGCGCGGGCGGACCTCCGCGAGGTAGCGCTCGAGCGCCCCCACCGCGGGCTCGCCGAGCAGCGCCTGGCGCTCGCGGCGCCCCTTCCCTTGGACCGTGCAGCTGCGCGATTCGAGGCGCAGGTCCGCGAGGCGCAGGGTCGTGAGCTCCGAGACACGGAGCCCCGCGGCGTAGAGCACCTCGAGCAGCGCGCGATCGCGGGTGCCGATGTCGCTCTCGTCGGGCGCGTGGACGAGGGCCCGCGCTTCCTCGGCGGACAGCACCTTGGGCACCTTGCGGCCGCGCTTCGGGCGCGCGAGATCGGCGAGCGGATCGGTCGCGAGCTGGCCCTCCGCGCGCAGCCAGGCCAGCAGGCGCGCGATCGCCGACAGCGCGCGCGAGCGCGTGGCGGCCGAGAGCCCGCGCCGCTCGAGCGCGTCCACGTGCGCGCGCAGCGCGGGCGCGTCGATGCCCGCGACCTCGACCTCTCCGAGCCGTTCCGCCAACCCCGCGAGGTCGCGGCCGTAGGCCTCGACGGTGGCCGGTGACAGGCCGCGCTCGACCGCGAGATGCGCGAGGAACGCATCGATCGCCGGGCCCAGAGTCACTCGCCGCCCTGCCCGATCGCGCGCAGGATCGCTTCCTGCACGCGCCGCTGCAGCTCCGCATCGACGACCTTGTCCCCGTCCAGGGTGGTCACGTAGAACGCGTCCGTCGCGCGGCTCGCGCGCGTCGATGCGCGCACTGCGACGAGCGAGAGGCCCTGCTCGAACAGCGCGCGCGAGATGTCGTACAACAGCCCCGGGCGATCCATGGCCTCGACGTCGATGATCGAGTAGAAGTCGGAGTCGTCGTTCTCGATGCGCACCTGCGGCTCCTGCACGCGCAGCACGCTCGGCAGCGACGTCCGCGGCGGGGGGGGAATCTCGGCCTCACCGGCGAGCACCGCCGCGAGGCGCTTCTCGATGCGCGCGCGCTCGAGCTCGTGCTCCTCGGGTCCGCCGCCGATCGGGTCGACGTCGAAGAGGTCCAGCGCGAGCCCGTCGCGCGTGGTGTACGCGGACGCAGCCAGGATGTTGTGACCGCAGCCGGAGAGAACACCAGCCAGTGTCGCGAACAGTCCCGGGCGGTCGGGCGCGACCACGACCAGCCCCCAGGAGCGGGCGTTCGGCTGCACGGGCCGGAACGGCGCGACGCGCGCGGGTGGGTTGTCGGCCAGGAACGCGAACGCCGTGCGCATGTGCGCTGCCACTTCCTCGGGCGAGTTCTCGAGCAGATAGCGGCGCGGCATCTGGTCGAGCAGCGCCTCGGCGTTGCTCTTCTCGATGCCGGCCTGCGCCAGCATCTCGACCGCGCGCGCCGCGGTCGCCGCCGCCTGACTCATCGCGCGCTCCAGCAGGAATTGCTCGGCGCTCTCGACCTCCTCGCCGGCCTCGAGCCACTCGGCGGTGTTGCGGTAGAGACGCTCGAGCAGACCCGCCTTCCACGAGGTCCAGGCCACCGGCGAGACGCTGCGGATGTCCGCCACGGTGACCAGATACAGGAGCCGCAGATACAGGCGCGAGCCGCACAGCTTCGCCAAACGCAGGATCAGGCGCGGGTCGTGCACGTCGCGCTGCTCGGCCATCGCGCTCATCGTCAGGTGGTGCTGCACGAGAAACTCGAGGATCGCCGCCTCCTCGGACGAGAGCCCGAGGCGCCGCGCGAGGCCCGGGATCATGGCGGCGCCCTTGCCCGAGTGACCGCCGCCGTGACCCTTGCCGATGTCGTGCAGGATGCAGCCGAGGTAGAGCAACACCGGACTGCGCACCTCGCGCATCAGCTCCGTCGCGAGCTGCAGCTCGGCGCGGTAGCGCCCCTTCTGGATGCGCCGGAGCTGCTCGACCAGGAAGAGTGAGTGTATGTCGACGGTGTAGGTGTGGTACATGTCCTGCTGCCACATGCCGACGAGGTGCGCGAACTCCGGCACGTAGGCGCCGAGCACGCCGACCTCGTCCATCGTCTGCAGGGTGCGGTACACGCGCGTCGGGGCGCCGAGGATCTGGCGGAAGAACGCGGCGGCCTCGGGGTCCACGCGGAAAGCGTCGTCGATCCGGTGCAGGTGCTGCCGGATCAGGCGCTGCGCGCGCGCCGAGAGCTCGACGTCGTGATGCTGCGCGATCGCGAACGCGGCGAGCAGCCGCATCGGCCGCTCCTCGAGCAGCGAGGAGGCCGGGATCTCGAGCCGGCCGCCGCTGAGCACGAAGCCCTCCGCGACCGGGTGCGGCGCCTGCGACTGTGGCGCGCGCCGCTGCGTAGCGACCTGGCGCGCGTGATCGATCGCGCGCCGCGAGACCCGCTGGATCGCGCGCGCGTGCAAGTAGTAGCTGCGCATCAGCACCTCGACCCCGCGCACGCCGCTCACCAGGCCGAGATACTCGGCGAGCTGCGCCTGCGCCTCGTAGTGCAGCCGGTCGTCCTTGCGCCCGCGGCGGTGCAGCTGGTTGCGCACGCGCCACAGGAACTCGAGCGCCGCCTGCAGCTCGCGCTCTTCGTCGGCGTCGATGAAGCCGTGCACCCGCAGGTGCTCGGCGCGCCGCACCTCCCAGATCGCCGCGCGCGCGATCCAGAGCGCCGTGTGGAAGTCGCGCAGGCCGCCGACGCTCTCCTTCAGGTTCGGCTGCAGCAGGTAGAGTGACTCGCCGAAGGCCTCGTGGCGCTTCGCCTGCTCCGCGAGCTTGGCGTCGATGAACGCCTCGGAGTGCTCCTTCAAGTGCGCGCGCACGTCGCGATCCAGCTCGGCGAACAGCGCCGGGTCACCGACCAGGAAGCGGCCGTCGAGATACGAGGTGAGCGTCGAGAGATCTTCCTTCCCGACGCGCAGACACTCGCTCACGCTGCGCGTGGCGGCGCCGACGACGACGCGCGCGTCCCAGAGCCGCGTGGAGATGGTCTCGGTGATCGTCTCGACGTACGGATTCTCCTTGCCGCGGTACAGGAACAGGAGGTCGACGTCGGAGCCCAGCGAGAGCTCGCGGCGCCCGTAGCCGCCGACGGCGACGACGGCGAAGCGGAAGTTGAGCCGCGGGAAGTTCTCGAAGTAGCGGTCTTCGGCGAGCCGGAAGAGCTTGCGCACGAGCCGGTCGATGAGCTCCGCGTGCTCCTCGTTCACGCGCCGCGCCGGCGCCCCGGAGTCGTGCAGCTCGAGCAGGTGCGCGCGCACGGCGTCGAGATACGAGCGCACCGACGGATTGAGATACTGCGACGACGGGCCGAGGCGGCCGCGATCGGTCGGGGCGAAGAAGTCCTCGCAGACCGGCTGCACTAGCGTCTCGCGAGGATGCGGCGCTCCTGCTGCTCTCGATACGCCGAGACGCCGTCCGCGATGCCCTCGGCGGCGGCGCGCGCGAAGTCGCGCGAGGCCATGCGGCGGCCCTCGGCCGCGTTCGACACGAAGCCGACCTCGACCAGGATCGCCGGCATGTCGGCTTGAAAGAGCACGAGGAACGGGCCGCGCTTCACGCCCAGGTCGACGGTGGCGTCGTAGCTCTTCCGCAGCCTGCGGATCAGCGAGCTCTGCACGAGGTTCGCGTAGCGCGCCGCGTAGCGTTCGTTGTTGCCGAGCTTCAGCGACGCGAGGAGCATGTGCAGCTCCGATAGCTGCTCCACGCTCGTGCCGTTCTCGCGCGCCGCGACGCGGGCGGTCTGCTTGTCGTAGCGCGTGTCGAGGAGATACGTCTCCACCCCCGCGAGCTTCGTGCTCTTGGCCGCGTTCGCGTGGATCGAGAGGAACAGGTCCGCGTCGCGCCGGTTCGCGATGTCCGTGCGCTCGCCGAGCGGCAGGAAGACGTCGCCGTCGCGAGTCATCACGACCTCGAAGCCGCGCACCACCAGCTCGCGGCGCAGCTCGCGCGAGATCGCCAGCACGACGTTCGCCTCGCGCATGCTCTGCGCGCCGAGCGCGCCGGGGTCCTTCCCGCCGTGACCGGCGTCGATCGCGACGCGCCGCACGGCGCGCTGATCCCAATCGGGTTGGGCCTCGAGCGCCGGCGCGGGCGCCGGCCTCGGCGCGGTCCGCGGGCCGGCGGCCGCGACGTCGGTCTTCGGCGCGGGCACCGGCGCGGGCGCGGGCTCCGATGCGCGCGCCGACTTCGGGAGCTCCGCCACGATGCGGAAAGGCTGCTCCAGCGTGTAGACCTTCGGCGCGACACCACCGCGGGTCAGCTCCAGCACGACCCGCGAGCGAGTCAGCGTGTTCTGCCCGCCGCGCACCACGCGCAAGGGCGACCCGACGCCGCCCGGCTGCGGCGCGCCCACGGGTCCCTCGAGCCAGGTCCCGTCGACGTCGATGTACAGGCGCTCGGGGTTTCCGAGCACGTGGCTCTCGAAGCCCGCCTTCGCAGACAGCTCGATCACGACGCGAGTCAGCGTCGGCTCGTCGACGATCGAGATCGCGCGCACGTCGTCGAGCCCCGCGGGCCGGACCCCGGCGCCGAGTGAGGCGAAACCGAGCAACAGCGCGGCGACCATGCCCAACGGCTTCACGACTCGGTCTCCAGCGAGCGCTTCAAGCGCTCGAGCTCGAGCAGCGCGTCGATCGGCGTCATGCGTTCCGGCTCGAGCCGGCGCAGGGCTTCGCGCAGCGGGTCGGGGGGCGGAGCGAACAGCCCGAGCTGAGCGGGCTCGGCGTTCGCGCCGGCGCTCTGCGCCAGCCGCGGCACTCCGCGTTCATCGAACTCCCCCCCTTCCAGATTCCGGAGCACTTCGCGCGCGCGCCGAATGACCTTGGGGGGGAGACCGGCCGCACGCGCCACCTCGATTCCGTAGCTTCGGCTCGCGGCTCCCGGCTCCATGCGTCGCAGGAACAAGATCTCGCCGTCTCGCTCGGCACAGCTGAAGTGGAAGTTTCGCACCGCCGACTTCGTTCGCGCCAGATCCGCCAGCTCGTGGTAGTGGGTCGCGAACAAGACGCGCGGCCGCAACCCCGGCGTGTCGTGAAGGTATTCCGCGACCGCCCAGGCGATCGAAAGGCCATCGAAAGTCGAGGTTCCGCGCCCGATCTCGTCCAGCAGGACGAGGCTCCGCTCGGTGCCCTCGCGCACGATCGCCGCGGTCTCGCGCATCTCCACCATGAAGGTGCTCTCGCCGGTGGCCAAGGAGTCGGA
>DATFUE010000304.1:0-3466 GCA_035261165.1 Myxococcota bacterium | reverse complement strand
GGGGATATAGGCCGCGGGACCCTCTCGGCGACGGAAACCAATTCCCAATGGGTCCCATCGATCGCGCGCGGTCCACCCGTCGTGAGTGCCTGAGTCACCGCGATCGTTGGTCGAGCGGCGCTTCGAACGGCTCGGCCTTGGAATTGAAGAACCTCTGCTTCAGGTCGCCAACTTCCTGTCGCGCGTACTCTACGCCGAGGTCATGCAGGCGTTCGATCTGGCTCGTGTCGTCCATCTCGAAGTGCTTCGGCGGAACGACCGGCGAGCACCGCTTCACGTTCGATTCCCCGAGCAGTGTCTTCGCAGTTCCCAGCGCTCCCGACTCCTGCGCCGCGGATATCACCGGCAGCGTCCTTCTCCACGCCCAGATTCCGCCGCGGCCAGATTGGAGGGCTCGAGCGTCCAGCGGTGTCGTCGTGCAGCCCAGGCTCAGGAGGAGAGTGTCTCCTCGGTCCCAGCCGAGAACGCCGACCGCCTCGACAGCTGCTACGCCCGCCGGATTGTTCGCCCAAGTGCCACCGTCTACGACGAGCATCCCGCCCGACGATCGGTGCGCAGGGAAGTAGGTCGGCGCCGCAGTGGTCTCCATCGCGACGTCGACCAAGCTCATGGACCAGTCAGTGGTCAGCTTCTCGTGGTGCGGGGTCTTGCGGAGCACGACGGCGCCGGTTTGGAGTGACAGCGCGGGCACGACAACTCTGCGATCGCACGCCCCGAGGATCTTGTCCTTGAAAGTCAGTTCGAGCGCGTTGCGCAGCACGGTCTCGTCGTACGCGGGACCGCCGACGCGCGCCGCGAACCAGCCGAGCTGGCCGAGCCCCAGTGGGAGATGCTTGGCGGCACCGCGCGCAATCCTGCGGTGAAGCTGCTTCGGCGCTGCGAAGATCGCCGGCCCGTGCTCGACGTAGAAGTCGAGGATCTCCTGCGCCGAGAATCCGCTCGCGAGGCCGAGGGCGATGATTCCCCCGGTCGACGTGCCGACGATGAGGTCGAAGAACTCGCCGACCCTGGCGTCAACCTGCTTCTCGATACATGCGAGAAAGGACGCGGGCCACACGCCCTTGATCCCGCCGCCATCGATCGCGAGCACGCGGCGCATTCTCACACCTCGAGCCGCAGCTTCGGCGCCGTCGCCATCAGCTCCTGGGTTATGGCCTCATAGCGCTCGCGCGCGAGCTTCCCCTGAGTGGGCGTGAGTTCGAGCTCCTCGGTGACGACTCCGAGCAGCTCGCTGAGCTCGTGGTCGATGGTCGGGTCCGTTGGCGGGATGGTGATCTCCGTTCGCGTGTGAACGGCTCGCCGCCCGACGGAGCCCCGCGCTCCGGTGGGGTGGAGCCAGGGGGTAGTGCGACAGGGCGCCGAGAATTCGGCGCACCTCTCACATCCCCGCCAGTACCCGTAGGCACGCTGGCGCGGGCGTCAAATCCGCACCGAGCGCTCGACGCCATCGAGGTCGCCGTGCTCCTCGGTGGCCCGGTTCCCCCCTGGGCGCTCTGTCGTGTATCTCGCGATGTAAGTTGGCGTCCTCGAACGGACTCGAACCGTTGGCTGCTGCTTAGGAGGAGCGATCCGGGTCCGGAAGAGTCGTCCGGAGGGCAGGGCGGCGGCGCCTGAGTGCGCCAGACTGCACATCGGTGCGTGTGACCGGCCCAGCGCGAGCACTCGGCGGGACCCTCTCGGCGACGGAAACCAATTCCCAATGGGTCCCATCGATCGCGCGCGGTCCACCCGTCGCGAGTTGTATGTAACTGCTCCACTCTCCCGTGCTCGGGAGACTTTGCTCGCACATCCGTCTGCGCACGCGGAAGCCGCGCCTCCTTGGCCGACTATTGCGCCGACTAAGGAGACCTCATCGAGCGCCGCAGCGCGAGCACGGCGACACCGACGAGGATCAGCGCCGAGAGCTCGGGCTCGGGAACGTGCGAGGCGAACAGCGCGAAGTCGGTGTAGATCGCGGTGTTTCCTGTAGTGAACTTCGCGTCGACATCGACTTGCAGCACGACGGGGATCCCCAAGTCCGCAAGCGCGATCCGAATGACGACGTCGTCCAGGCTCGCAGCGTTCTCGGCTTCGACGGTCTCGTCGAAGACCTGCGTCCCGTTCGCGAAGAGTGCGATGTGCAACAGGTCGAAGAGCGGCGACGTCGGCACGTCGAGCCAGCCGAGCGAGAGGGACTCGCCCTTCGCGAGCGGCGCGAGGTCGAACTCGAACTTGCTCGAGGACAGCGCCGAACTCGCGGCCATCGCAATCGTGCCGATGCCGAGTAGCTCGCCGCGGTCGGCGATCGCGTCGGCGACGTGCGGACTCGACACCAGCCAGCTCGCGGCGGTCGTCGCGTCGAGGCCGGCGAACGCACTCGTCCCATTCTCGCCCGGCGTGCTGCCGAAGAACGGGGACGCGATCTGGGCGAGGTACTGAGGAAGCTGCGGCACACTTCCGAAGGCAGACTGTGTCGTGATGCTGATGAACTGCATGCTCGGAACGACCTGCGCCGAGCGTGATGCGCTCAGTCCGGTCACGGCGCCCGCCGCACGCGTGGACTCGCTCGTGGCGAGCACGGAGCGCTCGCTGAACGCCTCCGAAGTTGCCACCACCTCGCCGAGCCCCGACGCGCTCGAATAAGCGATCGCCGCCCCCTCTGGACCCGCAGAGCGATATGGCGACCCGAAGGCACCCGAGCCCGTGCCGCCGGCCGTTGCTCGCGCGGCCGCGCTCACGCTCGAGGCGCCACCGACCGCGAAGGCGTCGGCGCGCGCGTCTCCTCCGGCGCCGCCCGATCCCAGCGGGTAGGGCGTGTACCCGCCCGACCCACCGAGTGCACTCGCGTCGACGCTGACCTTGGCATTGCCGAAGGCGGCGCCGCGCGCCGTGCTGCGCGCGTCTCCGCCGCGCGAGCCATCGGGCGTGATGCGCGCCAGAAAGAGCCCCCTGCCGCCCTGGCTGGACGCACCCACCAGAACCTGGGCCGCTTCACCGTCGCCGTGTGACTCGCCATAGGCGTCGGAGCTGGCGCTCGCACCTGAAGACGCGTCATTCCCCCCGAGCGAAGAGGCGCCCACGGAAACGCCCCCGACGTGATTGCGAGCGTCGGCGACCGCCGTCGCGCTCGCATCGGTCGGAGCGCTCGGGCTGTTCGGGTCACCCGTGTAGGTGAGCCTACCTCCGTTCGCCGCTGCATTCAGCGTGATGAAGGAGGAGCTGCCCTCGTGCGTGAGCACGCTCGAGGCCGAGCCGCCCGACTCGCGACCGTCGCCGCCGTACGCTTCCTGCAACAACTTTAGGTCGCCACTGGTCTCGCCGGTGACGGAGTCGTCGAGCGCGACTCTGACGCCGCTGAGGCTCTCGCCGGCTCCTACGATTCCTTCGACGTCGACGCTGCCGCCGCCGAGCGACTCCCCGTGCGCGTGCATCTCCCTGTTCCCCGGGGGACCAGGGGTGCCCAGCCCGTACCCCTGAGCAACGGCGT
>DATFUE010000303.1:0-2922 GCA_035261165.1 Myxococcota bacterium | reverse complement strand
AGATACGCGATCGTGCCCGCCGCGTTCAGCACGCTGGCCGTGGCGCTCCCGCCGGAGTCGTAGCGACCGAGCTCGGTCATCGCTCCGCGCGCCACCGGCGCGAGCAGAACGGCGGACGCGAGCGCGAGATACACTGGCTCGAGAGAGACGTTTCTAAGGCGCATTGGTCACCGTGCCTCGCACCCTCCGGCTGACGTAGTCCCGCGCGCCGAAGACGCCGGCGCTCGCGCTGGAGCTGATCTGGAAGTTCGTGGTCGTGGCCGCGGAATCGACGTGCTGCGAGCTCGTGCACGAGACGACCACGCTGAAGCCCGCGAGCCCGCCCTGAGTCAACGCCAGGGTCGTGGTCGCGGGACAGGCCCCGAGCAGCGTGACCTCGCGCGTGCCCCACTCCACCCCGCTGCGCGCGGCCTGGAACGCGCGCGCGCCGCGCAGCGAGAGCGATGCGGTCGCGGCGGAGACGCCGACCAGACGCAGCATCACCACGCCGGCGAGCGACAGCACGACCAGCAGGAAGATCGCCGGCACGAGCCCGAATCCCGGCGCGTCCCGCGCGGGGGTCACGGCGCGTTCTCCACGTGCACCTGCTCGAGCAGACTCACTTGCTCCGTACCCTGAGTCAATCCGAGCGCCAGCGAGACCAGCCCTGCGCGCGTGGCGGTGCCGGGGTCGTAGCGGAACTGACAGGTCGACACGGAGCTCGCGAGCAGCGCCTGACTCGCGGCCAGGAGCGGCGCCGCGGCGGGATCGGTCGGCTGCGCCGCGGCCGGCGCGTAGCCGGAGAAACGCGTCAGCGTCTTCGCCGTGAGGTCGCAGAGGAAGGTGATCGGCCCGTCCACCAGATACAGCCGCTGGCGCGGCGACTCGAGCGCGAACGTGAACGCGGAGGAGAGCGTGATCGCGTCCTCGTCGCCGTCGTCGCTGAGCGTGATCGTCGTGCCCGCTGGCGTGATCGACGCGGGGCTCAGGCCGGCGGCCGCCTCGCTCCAGACCGCGCTGCTGGTCGGGTACACCGCGAGGCGCGCCCCCGCCGCCAGCGCCGAGCCGTACGTGAACGTCAGATACGCGAAGCGGCCGAGCACGTTCCACTGCGTGTCCGCGCCGGTAAAGCTCAGCCAGTCGGTCGCCGCCGAGTGATCGGCGCCGCCGGGATTCACGCCCGGCGCGCGGCGATAGCGCGCCCCGTCGACGATGTGCAGGATCTCGAGCACGCGCGTGTCCGGCGAGACGCGCACGCTGTTGGGCAATGCGAGCCGCACCTCGCGCTTGGCGCGGCCGAGCGCCCCGTCGGCGCTGTCCACCAGCGCGGCGCGCAGGCGCGAGTCGACGAAGCCGGTCATCGAGCGCGCCATGAACGCCGTCACCCCGCCGGCCAGAATGGCCGAGATGGCGATCACCACGACCAGCTCGATCAAGGTCGCGCCGGCCTCGGAGCCGGCGCCGCGAGAGACCTTCGGCGCCATGGCTCAGTAGTTCGCCCGGTAGCCGCTGAGCACGAGATCGAGCGGCAGCGAGTGAGTCACGCGCACGTCCACGCGGATCACGTTCGCCGCGCCAGTGAGCGCCCCCAGCGTCGCCGTGGCGGAATCGACGCTCACGCGCACGCGGTACGCGGAGAGCCCCGTGACCGCGACTCCGAACTGGTCGCGCGCGCCGGCGTCGTCGAGCCCGGCGTAGTCGCAGACGTTGTCCCAGGTCGCGCGGGTCCCACCCGCCGCCGGACAAGCGCCGCCGCCCGCGCCCAGGGTCGGGTCGTAGTAGGGCTTGGCGAGGATCTCCTCGAGATACGCCTCGGCGATCGCGCTCGCTTGGCGCTGCACCATCGGATCGGCGCTCGCGCGGGTGGTTCGCGCGATCACCAGCAAGGTGCCGGTCACGGCGATCGCGATCACCGCGATCGAGATCACGAGCTCGATCAGGGTCACTCCCGCTTCGCCGCGGCTAGCTCCCCTGGGCATAGCCGCTCTCGCCGACAACCGAGATGGTTCGCGCGCCCACGGCTACGGTCGCGCTGCTCACCGCGCCCGCGGAGTTGGTCGCGCGTCCGAGCGGATCGAAGCGCAGCGGGTTCACCGTCGACGAGAGCGCGACTCCCGCCGGCGCGCTGCGCGCGTAGCTCGCGCCGTTCGTCGACGGATCGACGACCGCCTGCGTCCACGTTGCCCCCGCGCACCCGGTCTGCTGAGTCAGCGCGTAGCTCGATGCAGTGAGCTGCACCTGGACCCCGCAGCCCGTCGCCACGGCCAGCCGCTGCGCGTAGCGAAGCGCCGCGAGCACCTCGCTCTGAGACAGGTCCGCCTTCATCGCGCCGATCGCAAGGAAGCGCGGCCCGGCGACGGCGGCGAGGAAGGCGATGATCGCGATCACGAGCACGAGCTCGACGATCGTGAAGCCAGCCTCGCGCGCCGTCGCCGCGCGCAGCGCCGCACGTCTAGGTGACTGCACCCGTGACCGCGGTGTAGCTGATGGTGCCGCCACCGGCGCCCGGCAGCGTGAAGGTGCACACGCCGGCGCCGGCCGCCGCCGTCTGCGTCGTCGTCCAGTTCGCCGGCAGGGCGGTGCTCATCAACAGGCCGTAGAGCAGGACGGCCGTAGTCTGGCCGACGTTCGCCGCGTCGATGGTCGGCCAACCGGCCGCGTTCACCACGACGGTGACGCCGCCTTCCATCGCGACCGGGCCGGCCACTCCGGTCCCGCCCGCGAGCCACTTCGAGTGCACGATCTGCACCGAGGCGGTGAAGCCGCCGCGCACGCCGGAGAGCGCCGCCGTGCGCGCGTCGCTCGCCAGGTCCACGAACTTCGGCAGCGCGACCGCCGCCAGGATCGCGATGATCGCGATCACGATGACCAGCTCGATGATCGTAAAGCCTTCTTCCGCTCGCTTCCTCATGGTCTGTCCTTTCAAGGCTCTCTTTATGCAGC
>DATFUE010000302.1:0-3693 GCA_035261165.1 Myxococcota bacterium | reverse complement strand
GAGTGCTCGGTCTGCGGCAGCGCCTCCATCAGGCCGACGCCGCCGGCGAGCGCGCGCTTGCGGAACACTTCCGCGTGTCGCGCTTCGTCCATGGCCTGGGTCGCGATGAAGTGCTTCACCTCGCTGAACTGGTTGTTCATGCGCCAGAGCCACTTCGCGGGCAGATCGGTCGCGATCAGCTCCACCTCGGTGAAGAAGGTGCAGAGCTGCGCGAAGGCGATCTCGATCTCGTCCGTGCGCTCGTACTTGTCGAGGTCGTTCCAGGGCACGTCGGTGGTCGCGTCCCACTGGCGCGACATCGCCTCCTCGGTGAACGACGCGACCTTGTACGCCCAGACGTCGGTCTTGCGGTTCAGCTCGGGCTCGAGATCGGCCTGGTTCTCGATCTCGAACGCCGCGCCGCGCGGCGCCGCGCCCCGCGGGCCCCGCGGCAGCTCGGGCATGTCGTCGTAGCCGTAGCTGCCGTGGTTCAGGTCCATGTACGTCAGCCCGCGCTTCTTGTTCTCGGCGGCGAACTTCAGCGACTCGGTGCCGGCCTTCATCCAGCCCAGGTCGAGATTGCCCTTCTTGATGTCGCGCATGCGCAGCGCGAGGTCGTCGTTGTAGCGGTAGTCCGCGGATCCGTAGTAACTCATCGCGCGTCTCCTTGGAGCATGCGCAGGAAGGGACTGAGTGGGCTCGCGTCGCGCCGGTCGCCCAGACCGGCTGCAGCGCAGCGGCGGAAATACTCGTCGGCGGTCCGCGCGTAGAACGCGGCGACCGGCTCGAAACCGCCCGAGAGGAACACGAGCGGCTCGACCATCTCGGGCGCGCCGAGCGTGCCCACGAGCGCGTTCTCGCACTGCTCGAGGTGGTCGGCGATCCGCTCGAGCTGCACCGGCCGCGCGGCCAGATGATTGCGCACGTGGCCCACTCCGTACGTCACGAAACGGGTCGCGTCCTGTGCGAGCTGCGCGCCGAGATACGAGTCGGCCGGGTTCGAGGCCGACGCCGCCCAGTGTCGCCCCAGCGCCTGAACCCACGAGAAGAGCATCAGGTTCATCGAGGCCGAGGCCTCGGGGTACGTCTCGGACAGGAAGATCGACTTCAACAGCTCGCCGAGCGCGCGGCTGTCGACGCCCAGCGACCCGCCGCCGTACAGCGCCCGCTTGCGGAACGCCTCGGAGATGCGCGCCGCGTCGAACATCTGCGCGCACAGGAGATACTTGATCTCGTGGAACTCCTGGTTCATGCGCCACTCCCAGGAGGCCGCGACGTCGCACGAGACCAGCCCGATCGAGATCAGGCCGGTGGCGAGCTGGCGCAGCGCGGCCTCGCGGTTCGCGTCGTGACTCGGCGTGTCGAGCGCGGCCCACGGCACGTCGCGGGCGGGGGCCCAGCGGCGCGACTTCGCCTCCTCGAACAGCTGCGGCGCCACGTCGGCCCACACGTCGCTCTTGCGGTTCACGCGGTAGCCGAGTGACGGCAGGCCCGGCGGCAGGAGCGCGCCGCGCGGCGCCATCGAGAAGTTGTGGCGAATCACCTCTGGCAGCTTGTCAGGGCCGTAGCCGCCCTGGTTGATGTCGTCCAGAGTGAGTCCGCGGGACGGCTGACTCGGACGGAATGCCGCCGGCTCGCCGACGCGCTTCATCCAGTCGAGCTCGAGCTGCCCCGAGACCGTGCGCAGGATCTTCGCCACGATCTCCGGATCGGCGGCGTAGTCCTTCGGCGCGATGTAGGACATTACAGAGTGACCTCGAGGTGGTGCGCCTGGTCGAAGAACTCCTGCAGGCTCGCCATGAAGCGATAGAACTTGTCGTTCCCCTCCGCGTCCGTGGAGACGAGCTTCATGCGGTCGCCCACGTGCGAGAGCGTATTCAACGAGTGCGCGGCGTCCGCGCCTTTGTTCGCCAGGATCGATGCGACCATCTCGCGCCACAGCGCCGGCGGCGCCTCGAGCACGAAGTCGAGCTCGCCCATGTCGCTCGCCAGGCGCACGCCCGTGCACTCGTAGACCTCGAACGCGATCGCGTACAGCTCCGGGCCGATGCGCACCCCGAACGTGGTGTCGCAGTAGCCGAGCTTCTCGAAGCGCGCCTTGTCGTCGAGGGTGCGCTGCTGCAGCGCCTTGAAGAAGTCGAGCGATGGGAACCGCACTGCCATGGCGAGCCTCCGGATCCCCCTGGCTGGCAGCATACCGCAACGGGGCGTCGAGGCGAGCAGGCCTCAGTCGCCGAACGAGCCGTGCCGGCCGGCGCCCTTGGCGAAGCGGGTCGCCCCCTCGAGCGTCTCGCCGGAGCGGATCACGTCGAGGCCGAGCTCGGTCTCGAGGCGCAGCGCCTGCTCGAGCGGCAGCTCCCACTGGCGATAGGACGAGAGCCGGTCGCTGCGCAGGCAGCGCTGCGGGAAAGCAGCGAGCTGCTTCGCGAGCGCGCGCGCCTCGTCGAGCGCGCGGCCCTTCGGCACGAGGCGGTTCGCCAGACCCATCATGCGCGCCTCGTCGCCCGAGACGCCGCGGCCGGTGAGAATGAGGTCGAGCGCGTGCGAGTGACCCACGAGGCGAGTGAGTCGGATCGTCCCGCCGTCGATCAGCGGCACGCCCCAGCGCCGGCAGTAGACGCCGAAGACCGCGTCCTCGGCCGCGACGCGCATGTCGCACCACAGCGCGAGCTCGAGCCCGCCCGCGACCGCGAAGCCCTCGACCGCGGCGATGACCGGCTTCGAGAGCAGCATGCGCGACGGGCCCATCGGGCCGTCGCCCTCGAGCCGGACCTGATTGCCGCGCCCGTCCGAAACGCCCTTCAGGTCGGCGCCGGCGCAGAACGTCCCGCCGACCCCGGTGAGGATCGCGACCGCGAGTGACTCGCGAGCTTCGGGATCGGCATCACCCGCGTCGATCGCCGCAGCCAGCTCGTCGCGCAGCTCCGGCGTGATCGTGTTGTACTCCGTCGCGCGCGGATGCACCAAAAGATCTCATCTTCGACCATGGTGCAAACCGCTTGATCGCCGCGAGCCAAGAGAGTCTCGATCGCACGATACGCATCGTCCAGACACTTCTCGTCTCTTTCCTCGAGCGGTGCCTCCAGCGCCGCATTCTGGAATCTCAGGAGAAACATAGTGAACGTGGCGGCGATGACTCCCGGAAGAGTAAGCTCTGTCTCGTTCAGCCTGTTGTACTCTAGGGAATCCTCGAATCCTTCGACCTCCGCCAAGAGCAGAGCGGGAGAGTCGAAGTAGTCCAGCCTCCTCTCATCAGGTTGCCGAGATTCCAACCGCGATTTCTCCCCTGAGCCGTCTTCCCCAGGATACCGCGGCATACTCGAGCGCGGGGGCGACGAGAAGGAGATCTGAGGCGCGCATGCGCGGCGCGCGCGTTATTCTGCCGGATGGTGGGGGATCGAGGCAGACGGCTTGGCGGCTTGGCTTCGTGCGTGCTCCTCGCCGCGCTCTTCGCGTGCGGCGGCGGGCCACCGCCACGCCGTGTGATCTCACTGTCCGAGTCTACGACGCAGGTCGCCCAAGCGCTCGGGCTCGGGGAAGGGCTTCAGTCACTCGATCCGCGCGCGCCTGACGTTCTCGAGCGCGCGTTCAAGAGCGGCGCGAACCTGGCGCTCGCGGACGCGAGCGCGGTATCGGCGGACGTCCGCGCCGCGTTCGCGTCGCGCAGCATCCCCGTGCGCGCCTTCGCGCCGACCAGCACGGACGAGGTATTCG
>DATFUE010000301.1:0-3346 GCA_035261165.1 Myxococcota bacterium | reverse complement strand
CTACCGGACGAGAAGGAGCTCGAGGGCGTGCGCGAGAACGGTGCAGTGCGCGCCGTATTCATGCTGCCGCCCGAGCCCGCCGAGAAGATCCTGCCGCGCCTCGACTCACTCGCGGAGCTCGCGCGGCGCTTGAACTGACTCGGGCGGGAACGTGGAGCTCGGCTTCGAGACGATCGGCAACGCGACGGTCATCGTGCACGATCGCGTGCCCGTGCTGGCGACCGACCCGTGGCTGCGCGGCGCCGCGTACTTCGGCAGCTGGGGCCTGGGCCACGAGATTCCGGCGCAGCAGCTCGAGGCAGCGCTCGCCTGCCCCTACGTGTGGGTGTCACACGCGCACCCGGACCACCTCTCCGCCGAGTCACTGGAGCTCCTGCGCCGCGCCACCGTGCTCTTGCCCGACCACGTGGGCGGTCGCGTCGCGCGCGACCTGACGGCGCTCGGCTTCGCGGTCCGGGTGCTGCCGGATCGCACCTGGGTGTCGCTGTCCGAGCGCGTGCGCGTGTTCTGCATCGCCGACTACAACCAGGACGGGGTCCTGCTCATCGACGTCGGCGGCACCTTGATCGTCGACCTGAACGACGCGAACGACTGCGGCTGGGGGCGCGCGCTGCGCGCCGAGGTCGCGCGCTTCGCGAAGAGCTTCCTGCTCTGCCTGTCCGGCTACGGCGACGCCGACATGTTCAACTTCCACGACGAGGACGGGAAGCGCGTGCCCGCCGCGGTGAAGCTGCCCTTCGGCGCCTCGATCGCGCGCCGCGCCGAGAGCGTGGGCGCGCGCTTCTTCGCCCCGTTCAGCTCGATGCACCAGTACCAGCGCAGCGACAGTGTCTGGGCGAACGAGTTCACGACGCCCATCGACTCACACCGCGTGGGCTTCGCGTCGGACGCCTGCGAGATCCTGCCGGCCTACATCCGCTACGACGTATTGCGCGATCGGCTCGAGGAGATCCGGCCCGCGGAGATCCCGGTCGCGCCGCTCGACCCGCGTGACTTCGGCGACGACTGGTCGGAGCGGCTCGAGCCCGACGAGGCGCGGGCGCTGCGCGAGTACTTCGCGCGCTTCGAGCACCTGAAGGGCGCGCTCGACTTCGTCCGCGTACGCGTGGGCGGCGAGGAGCACGTGATCGAGATGTCGCGCGGCCCGTTCCGAAAAGGACTCACCTTCGACGTGCCGCGCGGGTCACTCATGAGCGCGGTTACCTACCGCGTCTTCGACGACCTGATGATCGGCAACTTCATGAAGGTCACCTTGCACGGGCCCTGGGGCGAGGGCCGCGCGCTGTATCCAGACTTCACGCCCTACGTGGCGAAGTACGGCGACAACGGGCTCGCCTACACGCGCGCAGAGCTGCGCGAGTATTTCGCCGCGTATCGCCGGCGCGCCGGCTTCGACTACGTGCGCCACTGTCTCGAGGCCGAGGCGATGCACCGCTTCCGGCAGTGGGTCGGCCCCGGGACTCCGCTCTGGTCCGCCGCGCGGCGCGCGTACTGGTGGGTGAAGGCGTCGCCCGGGGCGCGCGCGAGCTAGAGCGCTTCGAGGAGCTCCGCGCGGGTGCGCGCGTACTCCTCTTCCGTCAGCAGCCCGCGGCGGCGCAGGCGCTCGGCGCGCGCGAGGCTGCGCGCGACGTCAGTGTGAGCCTGAGCATGAGCCTGAGCATGGGTAGGGTGCCCATGCGAACCAAAGGGATGGGTAGGGTGCCCATGCGAACCAAGGACGGGTCGCTCGAGTCGGTCGCGCAGCGACTGCGCCAGCGCCCAGGTGGCTGCGCCGGAGAGCGCGGACTGCGCGACCGCGCCGCCGATCGTGCCGATGCCGGGGAGGATCTTCAGCGCGCTCGCCGCGACCCGCGGCAGCAGGGCACCGAACAGCCCGACGCCGACCGCGCCCGCGGCATCGACGCCGATCTGCGCGCCGTAGAGTCGGCCGAGCTTGCGCATCATCGCGAGCTGAACGGCGGTGACCGCCACGAGATCGAGGAGCGGAATCGGGATCGCGGCCGCGGCAGCCGCCCCTGCGACGTGATTCGAGATCAGCTCCTCGGCGCGGCTCTGGATGGTCATGGGGCCTCCTCGACGGCGTGCGTCGGGAGTCGGGTGAGCAACTCGCGTGCCGCGCGAGGGCCCGCGCCGCGACTCGAGACGGCGCGCGCTGCAGCGCCGGCGCGACACCCCGCAGGTTGAGCTAGGCTGCGGCGCGCATGGCGGTTTCACCGAGACCCCTCGTCGCGAACGCTGCCGGAGAGATCGTGGATCTGCCCGGGCTGCGCGCCGCCGCGCGCGCCGGCGACGAGGTGTTCCCGCTCGACCCGGCGGACCTGGTGCCCCTGCCCCCGTCGAGCGAGCTGTTGTTTCTCCCGGCGCGAACCCCGCTGGGGTTCGACGGCGCGACACAGCACCCCGTTCGCGACGCGCTGGCGGTCGCCGCGTTCCTGCCGCCGGGCTCGACGGGGCTCGCGCTGGCCGCGTACCGCCGCGAGAGCGGCGCGCCGCTCCTTCCCCTGTACGCCTACACCGCGGCGTGTTGGTACCGCGGGCGCATCTGCGTACCGGCGCGGCGCGTCGACGACGACGCGAAGCACGACCCCGAGTCGTTCTCGCGCGAGCAGGTGAGACGGCGCGTGAAGGCGCTGTGCAAGCGCTTTCCCGAGAACCGCCTGATCCGCCATCACGGCGAGCGCTGCGCGCTCGAGTGGGGGTGCCCGAACGCGCAGAACCTGTTCCTGGGCCGCTACGAGGCGCCGATCGCGCTCGCGCGCTCGTGCAACGCGGCGTGCATCGCGTGTATCTCGGAGCAGCCCGCGGACACCGTGCCCTCGCCGCAGACCCGGCTCGAGTTCAAGCCGACCCTGGAGGAGATTCTCGAGATCGCGGTGCCGCACCTGGAGCGCGCGCCGCGCGCCATGATCAGCTTCGGGCAAGGCTGCGAGGGCGAGCCGCTGCTCGAAGCCGAGCGCGTCGAAGAGGCGATTCGCGCCATCCGCGCGCGCACCGCTCGCGGGACCCTGCACCTCAACACCAACGGGAGCCGGCCCGACGCGGTGGCGCGCCTCGCCGACGCGGGTCTCGACAGCATCCGCGTGTCGGCGAACGGCGCGCGCGAGGACACCTACACGCCGTACTACCGCCCGCGCACCTATCGCTTCGCCGACGTCGTCGAGACACTGCACGTGGCGCGCACGCGCGGCCTGTTCACGTCCGTGAATCTGCTCTCGTTCCCCGGAGTCACAGATCGCGCGGACGAAGCGGAGGCACTCACGGAGCTCGCGCACACGACGGGCCTGCGCATGATCCAGTGGCGCTGCCTGAACGTCGACCCGGATTGGTACATGGGGCTGTTCGCGGA
>DATFUE010000300.1:0-5898 GCA_035261165.1 Myxococcota bacterium | reverse complement strand
AGGCCGCGCTTGTGCGCGAGCGCCGGCTCGAGCCGGTCGTGCGCGAAGTAGGTCTGGAACTCGCCGGCGAGGACGCGGACGAGCTCGCTCTTCGAGCCGAAGCGCTCGTTCACCAGTCCGCGGCTATAGCCGGCCTTCTCGCCGATCTGCGCGAGCGTCGTGCGGCTGAAGCCCTGCTCCGCGATCAGCTGTGTGGCGGCGTCGAGCAGCCTGCGCGCCGAGAGCGTCCGGCGCTCCGCCTGTCGCGGCCTGGAGGCCTGCGCTTTGCGGCGTCGCTTCATGCTTGCACTTTACTTGATGATCATCAAGCAAGTCAACGGGGTCGTGACTTTCGCGAAGGCCCTCTAGAGTCCGTGCGCCATGAAGCTCCCGGCCCTCTTCCGCCGCCGCCACGTCTGGGTTCCGACCGTTTGGAGCTGGCTCCTCTTCGGGCTCGCGTGCGGGCTGGCCGCGCTGTTCGCGCTGCGCCACCTGTCTTCCTTCCTCGCGCCGAACGAGCCGCTCGGCGCTCGGCTCCTGGTCGTCGAAGGCTGGATACCCGCGGACGAGCTCGACCAGGCACTGCGCGCCTACGAGAAGGGTGGCTATCAGCGCGTCGTCACGACCGGCGGTCCGATCATCGACCCCTACGAGCACCGCGAGGCGGGCACATATGCGGCGCGCGCGCGCGACTATCTCGTGACGAACGGCGTGCCCCCCGAGGCGGTGGTCGCCGTTCCCGCGCCCGCTTCGGCCCAGGAGCGCTCCTTCCTCAACGCCGTCATGCTGCGCGATTGGGTCGAGCGCTCGGACCCGAAGCTGGACGCCGTGGATCTCTTCTCGTCGGGGGTCCACAGCCGCCGGTCGTGGCTTCTGCATCGCATGGCGTTCGGGCCGCGGCTGCGCGTCGGGATCCTGGCCGCCACCCCGAGCAGCTACGACCCGGACGCCTGGTGGCGCACGAGCACCGGCGCGAAGGAGGTCCTGGGCGAAGCGCTCGGCTGGCTCTGGACCGAGCTCTTCTTCCACCCCGGCCCACCCGGCTCGCACGAGGAGCGCTGGGGAGTCATTCCTTCCGCGCGGGCGACTTGAAGTCGAAGTTGCGGACGTAGTGACAGGTGTATCCGCCCGGGTGCTTCTCGAGATAGTCCTGATGCTCGGCCTCGGCCGGCCAGAACTCGCCCGCGGCGGCGATCTCGGTGACGACGGGCTTGCGCCACTTTCCGGACGCGTCGACCTTCGCCCTCACTGACTCGGCGATCTGCTTCTGCTCGGGGCTCTCGTAGAAGATCGCCGAGCGATACGAGACGCCGACGTCGTTGCCCTGCTGGTTCTTCGTGGTCGGGTCGTGCATGCGGAAGAAGAACAAGAGGATGTCTTCGTACGTGGTGCGCGTGGGATCGAACACCACCTTCACCGCTTCCGCGTGGCCGCCGCGGCCCGCGTGCACGTCCTCGTACTTCGGGTGCGCCGTGGTCCCGCCGGTGTAACCCACCTCCGTGCCGACCACGCCAGGCTGCTTGCGCAGGAGATCCTGCATGCCCCAGAAGCAGCCGCCCGCGAGCAGCGCGGTCTCGCGCTTGTCCGACGCGGCGACCGCGGCCGGAGGTACCTGGCTGCCGGCCTTCTCGAACGCGGGCAGATACTGGCCGTAGCCTTCCGCGGCGAGTCTCTCGACCGGAACGAAGCGCAGCGCCGCGGAGTTCATGCAGTAGCGCTTGCCCGTCGGAGCCGGACCGTCGTCGAAGACATGGCCGAGGTGCGAGTTCGCCTGCGTGGAGCGCACCTCCGTGCGCGTCGTAAACAGGCTCCGATCCTGGATCGTCTTGACGTTCGCCGGGTCGATCGGGCGCGTGAAGCTCGGCCAGCCCGTGCCGGAGTCATACTTGTCGAGCGACGAGAACAGCGGCGCGCCGGAGACGATGTCGACGTAGATCCCCGGCGCGTGGTTGTCCCAGTAGGCGTTGTGGAACGGGGTCTCCGTGCCGCCGTTCTGCGTGACGTCGTACTGGGTCGGCGTGAGCTTGTCGATGGGGACGCCGGTACCGGGACGCGCCTCGGCGGCGAGGAGCAGAGCCAGCGCGGCGATGAGCGTCATGCGCACGACACCATTCTACCGCAGCGAGAGTTCCCTTCGAGAGCCGTCTCGGCGCCGAGTGCGGTTCGCACACCTCGCGCCACAAACAAAGAGCGGCCGGCCGCCGAGGCGACCGACCGCTCTTCTCGATCTCAGTGACTCGCTGCCAGCGACTCACTCCGCGGAGTAGCCGAAAACGGCCTTTGTCTCGAGGAACTCCTCGAAGCCGTTCACGCCCCACTCGCGGCCGTTGCCCGACTGCTTGTAGCCGCCGAACGGCGCGTCGAACGAGAGCTGTGCCCCGTTCAGGTGCACGTTCCCGGTGCGCAGTCGTGCTGCCACCTTCTTCGCGTGCTCGAGGTTCCCCGACGTGACGTAGCCGGACAGCCCGTACGGCGTGTCGTTCGCGATCGCGATCGCCTCTTCCTCGTCGTGGTACGGGAGGATCGACAGGACGGGCCCGAAGATCTCCTCGCGCGCGATGGTCATGTTGTTCTTCACGTTCGCGAATACGGTCGGCTTCACGTAGAAGCCCTCGGACAGCCCCGTGGGCCGGCCCACGCCGCCGGTCACCAGGGTCGCGCCCTCGTCGATGCCCTTCTGGATCAGTCCCTGGATCTTGTCGAACTGCACCTTGCTGACCACCGGCCCGAGCAGGTTCCCGTCGACGAACGGATCGCCGACCTTCACGCCCTCGGCCGCAGCCTTGGCGATCGCGACGGCCTCGGCGTGACGGCTCTGCGGAACGAGCATGCGCGTGGGCGCGTTGCACGACTGACCGCTGTTCATGAAGCAGTTCTGCACGCCGCCCGCGACCGCGGTCTTGAAGTCGGCGTCGTCGAGGATGATGTTCGCCGACTTGCCGCCCAGCTCCTGAGTGACTCGCTTCACGGTCGGGGCCGCGTTGATCGCGACCTGAACGCCCGCGCGGGTCGAGCCGGTGAACGACATCATGTCGATTCCCGGGTGCGACGCCATCGCCGCACCGACGGTCGGGCCGTCGCCGTTCACGAGGTTGAACACGCCCTTGGGCACGCCCGCCTCGTGAAGGACCTGCGCGAGCACGATCGCGTTCAGCGGCGCGACTTCCGTCGGCTTCAGCACGATCGTACAGCCGGCCGCGAGCGCCGGCGCGACCTTGCACGCTATCTGGTTGATCGGCCAATTCCAGGGCGTGATCAGGCCGCAGACACCCACGGGCTCGCGGATGATCTGCGTCTTGCCGCGCTTCTCCTCGAACTCGAAGGTCTTCAGCACTTCGATCGCCTGGTTGAAGTGCGCGACGAACATCGCGGCCTGCGCCGCCTTCGACAGCCAGATCGGCGCGCCCATCTCGCTCGAGATGGTCTTCGCCATCTCCTCGTATTTCGACTGGTACACGGCGACGATTTTCTGCAGCAGCGCGATGCGCTGCTCGCGGGTCGTCTTCGAGTAACTCTCGAACGCGCGCCGAGCGGCGGCGACGGCCTTGTCGACGTCCGCGGCGCTGCCCATCGAGATCTTCCCGATCGACTTCTCGGTCGCCGGGTTGATGACGTCTCGCGTCGCGGGCTTCACGGGCGGTACCCAAGCTCCGTCGATGTAGAAGTTCAGTTGGTCTTGCATGTCTTCCTCCACGCCGGCCGTCGGGCCGGGAAATCGAAAGTCGGACCCGGAGTGTAGCTGAAGCGGGTGGGCAGCGGCGTGCGGCGGACACCCGGTTGTCCTATCGATCTGCAGCGAGGCGAGGGCCGCCCCGAGCCGAGCCGGCAAGCGGCGCAGGCGCGCGCAGTGAGCCGAAGGCGAGCGTAGTCAACAAGAGAGGAGGCACCCTCGCGATGCAGAAGCGCAGGCTCGGCCGCCACGGACTCGTGGTCTCGGCCCAGGGGCTCGGTTGCATGGGGATGTCGGAGTTCTACGGCGCGAGCGACGAGGCGGAGTCGATCGCGACGATCCAGCGCGCGCTCGAGCTCGGCGTCGATTTCCTCGACACCGCCGACGCGTACGGCCCGCACAAGAACGAGGAGCTGATCGGCCGAGCGCTTCGCGGCCGCCGCGAGCGCGTCGTGCTGGCCACGAAGTTCGGCATCGTGCGCGACGGCAAGAACCCCACCCTGCGCGGCATCAACGGCAAGCCCGAGTACGTGCGCGAATCCTGCGAGGGCAGCCTGCGCCGGCTCGGCACCGATCACATCGACCTCTACTACCAGCACCGCGTCGACCCGGCGACTCCGATCGAGGAGACGGTGGGCGCGATGGCAGAGCTCGTGAAGCAGGGCAAGGTGAGGTATCTCGGGCTGTCCGAGGCCGGCGTCGAGACACTGCGCCGCGCCTGCAAGGTTCATCCGATCAGCGCGCTGCAGACCGAGTACTCGCTCTGGAGCCGCGATCCCGAGGACGGGATCCTCGCGGCCTGCCGCGAGCTCGGCATCGGCTTCGTCGCCTACAGCCCACTCGGGCGTGGCTTCCTCGCGGGACAGATCAAGCGCTTCGAGGACCTCGCCGCGGACGACTACCGCCGCCACTCCCCGCGCTTCCAGGGCGAGAACTTCGCCAAGAACCTCGAGCTCGTGAAGCGCGTCGAGTCACTGGCGCGCGAGAAGGGCTGCACGGCGAGTCAGCTCGCCCTGGCCTGGGTGCTCGCGCAGGGCGGCGACCTGGTGCCGATCCCCGGGACGAAGCGGCGCAAGTATCTCGAGGAGAACGTCGCGGCCGGGGAGATCGCGCTCAGCGCCGCCGACAAGAAGCGCATCGACGACGTCGCGCCGCCCGGCGCCGCCGCCGGCGACCGCTATCCCGCCGCGATGATGGGCTCGCTCAACCGGTAGGGCGCAGCGCGCCGCCGCGTCGCCGCCGCAAGAGCTCGTACGCGGACGGCGCGCCGGCGAAGAACCAGACGGCGATGAGCGCGTCCGTGATCGCGCAGCCGGCCGACGAGGTCGGCTGGAAGTACACGATCGGGCGCCCGTAGAAGTGGTGCGCCACGTCCCAGCCCGTGTGCAGAATCCACGCGAGGCCGATCCAGCGGTACGACTCGAGACCGCGGTAGGCGCAGTACGTGGCGACGGCGGTGAAGGCGAACTCCCAGCCCCCGAGGCCGCCATTCAGATAGGCCGCCCCGGCGCCGGCGACGAAGATCGCGTTGAACCTCTGCCGGCTCGGCTCGCGCAGCAATGAGGCGAGCAGGACGAAGACGCCGGCGATCACAACGGGGGGCAGCGCGTCGAGCGGTCCGAAGTCGGGAGTCACGTGGTTTTCCATGGCGCCCAAGCTACGCGCTGCGGCGCCTTCGGGGCGAGTGGCAGAAATGCCAATCTTCGCTGAGTTCTGGCCAACGTTCGACGCGGCACCGCAGGTCCGGCACCGCAAGGTCTACAAAGCGCCGTCGCGCGAGCGCCGCCCGCCAGCAGTCAGCGCGCGCCGCTTGGTACGCCAGTTGCTCTCCTCTGGGAAGCATCGACAGGAGGAAGCGCCATGGCGTTCAAACTCGAGCCCCTGCCCTATTCGCGCGATGCACTCGCGCCTTTCCTGTCTAGCGAGACACTCGCGCTGCACCACGGGAAGCACCATGCGGGCTACGTGAAGAAGCTGAATGCGCTCGTCGCGGGAGGACCCCAGGCGGACGCCGATCTCGAGAGCCTGGTGCGCACGGCGGAAGGCCCGATTTTCGACAACGCCGCGCAGATCTGGAATCACGATTTCTACTGGCGCTCGCTGCAGAACGGCGGCGGCGGGCGGCCGGAGCCCGAGCTGCTCGCCGCGATCCGCCGCGAGTTCGGCTCGCTCGGGGCGTTCCGCGACGCCTTCATCGGGACGGGCGAAAAGCACTTCGCTTCGGGTTGGCTCTGGCTCGCCTGGGACGG
>DATFUE010000299.1:0-2762 GCA_035261165.1 Myxococcota bacterium | reverse complement strand
CGCGCTCGACCGCGACGGCGAGAGCCTGGGAACCCTGGTCGAGATCCTGGCGACCGCGGGGGTCGACGTGCTCGTGGTGCGCGGCGAGGGGGGGGACCTGCTGCTGCCCGCGACCGCGAGCCTGATCGTGCGACTCGATCGCGAGCGCCGCGAGCTCTGGCTCGATCCGCCGCCCGAACTGCTCGCGGAGGCGGCGCGATGAGCGCCGGCCCGCGCATCGATCTCGTCACGATCTTCCCGGAGCTGGTCGAGCACTTCCTCTCCGGCTCGCTGCTCGGCCAGGCCCGCCGCGACGGCCGGATCGACGTGCGGATCACCGATCTGCGCAGCTTCGCGACCGACCGGCACCACAGCGTCGACGACTCGCCGTACGGCGGCGGCGACGGGATGGTGTTGCGCTGCGAGCCCCTGGTCGCCGCCGTCGAGGCGCTGAAGAGCCCGGGCGCGCGCGTGCTCGCCCTGTGCCCCCGCGGCCGGCGCTTCGACCAGGCGCTCGCCCGCGAGCTCGCCGCGGAGCGCCAGATCATCCTGCTCGCCGGCCGCTATGCGGGCTTCGACGAGCGAATCTTTGCCCTCACGGGTGCGGAGCCGCTCTCGATCGGAGACTATGTGCTCGCGGGTGGGGAGCTCGCGGCCTTGGTGGTGACGGAAGCGGTGACCCGGCTGATTCCGGGAGTGGTGGGAAATCCGCTCTCCGCCGAGGCGGATTCCTTCTCGGCGGGGGCGCTGGAGCACCCGCTGTTCACCCGGCCGCGCGAATTTCGCGGCATGTCCGTGCCCGAAGTCCTGCTCTCCGGCGATCACGCCGAGATCGCGCGTTGGCGCGAGAGCGAAGCCGACCGAGTCACACGCGAGCGGCGCCCTGATCTGCTCGAGTCCAAGTCAGATGATCGCGTGGGCACCCTACCCACGCTCAAGTCCGATGATCGCGTGGGCACCCTACCCACGCTCAAGTCCGATGATCGCGTGGGCACCCTACCCACGCTCAAGTCCAATGATCGCGTGGGCACCCTACCCACGCTCCGGAATGGAGTGAAGCGATGAGACAGTTTTCGGAGCTCGATCCCAAGGAGCGCAGCGACCTTCCCGCCTTTCGCGCTGGCGACACAGTGCGCGTGCACGTGCGCATCGTCGAGGGCGACAAGGAGCGCGTTCAGGTCTTCGAGGGCGTCGTGCTGCAGCGCCGCCGCGCCGGGGCATCGAGCAGCTTCGTGGTGCGCAAGATGTCGTACGGCGTGGGCGTGGAGAGGATCTTTCCGCTCCACTCGCCCACGATCGCCAAGATCGAGGTGAAGGCGCGCGGCCGGGTGCGCCGCGCCCGACTCACCTACCTGCGCGATCTCTCGGGCAAGGCTGCGCGCATCAAGGAGCGCGAGGTGTTCGCCGGACCCGCGGCGGCTTCGGAGCCGGACGCGAAGGAAGAGACACCGCCGGAAGCATGAGGATCCACGGGATCCACCTTCGCGGCCTTTCGGCACCGGCGGGGGATCATCCGCTCGGACTCGACCCCGGCTACACCGTGGTGTGTTTTCAGGACGCGTCGCTGGCGCGCCGTTTCATCGAGCTGATCCAGGCACTGCTCTATCCGAGCACCGAGTCGATCTCGCGGCACGACTCGCGTGGGCGCGCGGTGCTGTCACTCGCGCTGCGCAGCGACGCGTACGTGATCGCGGCCGACTTCGGGCGTCAGCGCGTCAGCCTCGGCCGCCAGGACGCGCGCGATGGCGGCTATCAGGCGCTGTCGAGCGACCCGCGCGAGATCGAGGATTACGGGCTCGCCGTCGGCCTTCCTCCGCCCGCAGACTTCCGGCGTCTGCAGACCTGCGGGTTCTCCGTGGGGACCGGCGACGAGCTCCTGCCGATGCGCCGCGTCGAGCCCGAGCGCGAAGCGCCAGTGACTCCCACGCCGGCGCCGGCGGCGAAGCCGCCGAGCGACGAGCTCGACGGGGTGGCCGAGCGCGCGCGTCTCCTCGGCGAGCACGAGGAGCGTGCGCTCGCGCTCGCACAGGAGCGGCGCAAGCGGGAAGGGGCTCTGGAGCAGGCGCTTGCCGCGGCGCGCAGTGGCCGCGTGCGCAACGAGGAACGCCTGCACGCGCTGCGCGCGGCGGACGCCGAGTGCACCGCGCTCGAGCGCGAGCACAAGGCCACGCTCGCGGAGCTCGAGAGGAACGCGGCGCTCGCGGAGGTCGTCGACGACTTCGATACGCGCGTCGCACATTTCCGTGCGCTCGCCGCGAGTCGCGAGACCGAGCGCAGGGCGATCGACGAGACGCGCGCCGAGGTGCTCGCCGAGCGCGCGCGGCTGCGGGGCACCCCGCGCCGGCAGCTCGTGCCCGTCGGCCTCGGCCTGGCGCTCGGCGCAGCGGGCACCGCCGCGGGCGCGATCGGCAATCCGATCGGCTACGCGTGCGCGGCGCTCGGTGTCGTCGCGCTGCTCGCGGCCCTCGCCATGGCGCGCGCGGCACGCGCGCAGCTCGCGCGCTCTGAGGCGCTGCTGGCAGCGCTGCGCGTGCGCGAGCGCGGCTCCGAGCGACGCTTCGAGACCGAGGGTGCACAGATCCGAGGACTCTTGATCTCACTCGGCATGGACTCGGTCGAAGCGCTGGTTGCGGCCGCGGCGCGCTTCGCCGAGCTGCTCGAGCGCTCCGAGGGGGAGAAGCGCCGGCTCGCGGAGCTCGGCGAGCGGCATCCCAGCGCGGCGCGCGAGGAGCTCGCGCTGCTCGAGCGCGAGCGGGGGCAGGGTGACGCGGTCGCCGCGGTGC
>DATFUE010000298.1:0-2956 GCA_035261165.1 Myxococcota bacterium | reverse complement strand
GCCGCCGCAGCGCGAGAGTCCCGCCCGAGAGCAGCGCCGCGCCGACCGCCATGCAGCCGCCGGCCGAGTGATACAGCGGCAGCGCGCAGTACATCACGCCGTTGCCGTCGAAGCCCACCAGCCGCGAGGCCGTGCCGGCCGTCATGAACTTCAAGTGACTGAAGCGCGCCGCCTTCGGCAAGCCGGTCGTGCCGGAGGTGTAGATGTAGAAGAGGTCGTCGCCGGCGCGCGCTTCGCCGCGCGACCCGGGCGGGAGATTCGCCGACGGCCGCGTCGCGAGCTCGGCGGCGAAATCGCGCGCGCCGTGGGGCAGATCGGCGGGGGGCATGCCCGGCTCCGCAGCGGCCCAGAGCTGCCAGGGCGCCCCCTGCCCGAGACTCACGCAGGCCGGCAGACACTCCGTGCCAGCGATCAAGTGCTTCGCGTCGGCCGTGGTGATCGCGTGCTCGAGCGCGCGGCCGGAGAGATTCGTGTTGATCAGCGCGGTCGTGACTCCGGCCTTCGCCAGCCCCGCCCAGATCTCGAGAAACTCGGGCCGGTTCTGCATCAGCAGGGCGACGCGCTGCCCGCGGCCGAGGCCGTTCGCGCGCGCCCAGTGCGCGACCCGGTTCGCCGCGCGATTCAACTCGTCGTAGGTGATTCGCCGGTCCTCGAACAGGATGAACGGGCGCCCACCGCGCGCGGCCGCCTGCTCCTCGATCACGTCCGCGATCGTGCGCCGCGCGTCGGGCCGCAGCCGCGCGATCGGCAAGCCGTACTTCGCGAACCGCCACAGCTGACCGACTCTCTCGAAGTTCATGCGCGGGGAGCCTATCACGCGGAGCGCGAAGCGCCGCGCGGACGCGCGGGCACGCGGATCTTGCGGCGCTCGGGCTCGCGGTTCTGCCGGAAAAGGATGCCCACGTGACCCACCACGCCCACCAGCTCGGCGCGCGTGCGCAGGCCGAGCTCGGCCAGCAGCTCCTGCTTCGTGTCCTTCCAGCCGAGAAACCGCACCTTGATCAGCTCGTGCGCGCCGAGCTCGGCCTCGGTCTTCGCGACCACGGCATCGCTGAGACCCTCCTTGCCGATCATCACCACCGGCCGGAGCGCGTGCGCGAGCCCGCGCAGATGCCGGCGCTGAAACCCCTCGAGCTCGTCCAAGGCCGACTCCTCGCGGCCACGCCGCGGCGCAGAACGTATCATGCGCTCGCGAGGTAGGGGATGTATCGAGACCGGAAGGTCGTCGTAGTGATGCCCGCGTACAACGCGGCCAAGACGTTGAAGCGGACCTACGACGAAGTCATGGCGCAGGGGATCGTCGACGAGCTGATCGTCGTCGACGACGCCAGCAGCGACGACACGGTGCGCATCGCCGCGGCCCTGCCGCACACGGTGGTGCGGGTGCACGAGCAGAATCGCGGCTACGGCGGCAACCAGAAGACGTGTTACCGCGCGGCGCTCGACGCGGGCGCGGACGTCGTGGTCATGGTGCACCCCGACTACCAGTACACGCCGAGGCTCCTGCCCGCGATGGTCGCGCTGGTGGGCGGCGACGTGTACCCGTGCGTGCTCGGCTCGCGCATCCTCGGCGGCGGCGCGCGCAAGGGCGGGATGCCGATCTGGAAGTACGTCGCGAACCGCGCGCTGACCCTGGCCGAGAACTGGCTGCTCGGCTCGAAGCTCTCCGAGTTCCACACAGGCTACCGCGCGTTCAAGGCGAGTCTCTTGCGCGAGCTGCCGCTCGACGCGAACTCCGACGACTTCGTGTTCGACAACCAGGTCCTGGCCGAGATCCTGTGGCGCGGCCACGAGATCGCCGAGGTCACCTGTCCGACTGCCTACTTCGAGGAGGCGTCGTCCATCAATCTGCGCAACAGCGTGCGCTACGGGTTCGGCTGTCTCGGGACCGGGCTCGAGTTCCGGCTCGCGCGCTGGGGGCTGCGCGCCTCGCCGCGCTTTCCACGGAGCGCCGGGTGAGTCGCGAGCGCGCGGCCATAGCCGCGGGCCTGTGTCTGCTCGTCGCCGCGGGATTCTCCGAGGTCGTGCACGGGGAGTTTCTCGCCTTCGACGACGACGCCTACGTGACGCAGAACCCGCTGGTGACCGGCGGCCTCACCCCGCGCGCGGCGCTCGACGCGTTCACGAGCTTCCACGCGGGCAACTGGCATCCGCTGACCTGGCTCTCGCACATGCTCGACGTGTCGCTCTTCGGCCTCGCCCCCGCGGGGCACCACGCGACCAGCGCGCTACTGCACGCCGCGAACGCGGTGCTCGCGTTCCTGGCGCTCGCGGAGCTCACCGGCACGCGCTGGCGCGCGGCGTTCGCTGCGGCGCTGTTCGCGCTGCACCCGCTGCGCGTCGAGTCGGTCGCCTGGGTCGCGGAGCGCAAGGACGTGCTCTCGGCCTGCTTCGGGCTCGCGGCCCTGTGGTCGTGGGCGCGCTTCGCGCGCGCGGAGACCCGCGCGAGTTACTGGGGCTCGGTCGCGCTGTTCGCCGCGGCGCTGCTCGCGAAGCCGATGCTCGTGACGTTCCCGTTCCTGTTGCTGGTGCTCGACGCCTGGCCGCTCGCGCGGCTCGAGTCGGCGCGCGCTGTCTGGCCGCGCGTGCGGGAGAAGTGGCCGTTCTTCGCGCTTGCGGCGGCGTCGTGTCTCGTGACCCTCGCGGCGCAGGCGCCGGGGATGAAGCCGGTGCCGTTCGAGCTGCGGCTCGAGAACGCGGTTCTCGCCTACGTGGAGTATCTGCGGCGCGTCGTCGACCCGCGCGAGCTGGCGGCGATGTACCCGTATCGCGAGTTCATCTCGGCGCGGGCGTTCCTGGCCTCGCTCGCCGTCGTCGGCGGAGTCACTGCGCTGGCGCTCGCGCAGAGGCGGCGGCGGCCGTGGCTACTGGTCGGCTGGCTCTGGTTCGCGGGCACGCTGGTGCCGACGCTCGGCCTGGTGCAGGTCGGCGTGCAGGCATTCGCGGATCGCTACAC
>DATFUE010000297.1:0-6826 GCA_035261165.1 Myxococcota bacterium | reverse complement strand
CACGCCGCCGAGCGCATCGGAGAAGGCGACTTCGCGGCTCGCGTGTCGATCGCGCGCGGCGACGAGGTGGGCGAGCTCGCGAACGCGGTGAACGAGATGGCGAGGCGGCTCGAGGAGCACGCCGCAACGGTGCAGCGCCAGCACGGCGAGCTCGTCTCCGCCCGCGACCACGCCGAGGCCGCGAGCCGCGCCAAGACCGAGTTTCTCGCGAACATGAGTCACGAGATCCGCACGCCCATGACCGCGGTGCTCGGTTACACGGAGCTCCTGCTCCTCGGCGGAGTGCGAGCCAAGGAGCGCGCCGAGTGGAGCGCCGCCGTGCGGCGCAACGGCGCGGATCTCCTGCAGCTCATCGACGGGATCCTCGACATCTCGCGCGTCGAGGCCGGCGAGCTCGAGATCCACAGCCACCCCTGCCGCCTGCGGCGGCTGGTCGAGGACGCCGCCGCGCCGATCGCCGAGGCGGCGCGCGAGAAGGGCCTCGAGTTCAACTTCGAGATCGATGCGAGCTGCCCCGAGGTGCTGCAGACGGACCCCGCGCGCCTGCGCCAGGTGCTCGCGAACCTGCTGCAGAACGCGCTGAAGTTCACCGAGCACGGCAGTGTCTCTCTCTGGGTCGGGCGCGACTCGCCGCACAGCGTGTGTTTCGCCGTGCGCGACACCGGCATCGGCATCGCGGCGCACGACCACGAGAGGATCTTCGCGCCCTTCGGCCAGGCGGACAGCTCGCACACGCGCCGCTTCGGCGGCGCCGGGCTCGGCCTGTCGATCTCGCGCCGTCTCGCGACGCTGCTGCTCGGCGCGCTCGAAGTCTCGAGCGATCTCGGCCGGGGCAGTGAGTTCCGCCTGACCTTGCCCGCTCCCGACCACGCGGTCGGCGACACGAGTCACGAGCCCGCGCCCGAACGAGTCACCGACCGCGCGCCGACCGCCTTCCCAGGAGCGCGCGTGCTCCTCGCCGAGGACGGCCTCGACAACCAGCGCCTGGTGCGCGCGCTCCTGCGCCCGCTGAAGGTCGAGCTGTCGCTGGTCGAGAACGGCGCGCAGGCGGTCGACCAGGCGCTCGCGGCGCTCGACGGCGACCGGCCGTTCGAGCTCGTATTGATGGACATGCAGATGCCGGTGATGGACGGCTACGAGGCGACGCGTCGCCTGCGCGCGCAGGGCTACTCGGGACCGATCGTCGCACTCACCGCGCACGCGATGTCCAGCGATCGCGGCCGCTGCCTCGAGGCGGGCTGCGACGAGTATCTGTCGAAGCCAATCGACCGCGTTCGGCTGCTCGAGGTCGTCGCGGCCTTCCTGGCCGAGCGCAAGACCGACACGGGCCCGCCGCGCTGCTAGGCTGTCGCGCGTGCCGACCGCCGCGCCGCGCCTCGAGCTGGTGATCTTCGACTGCGACGGCGTGCTCGTCGACAGCGAGCCGATCGCGAACCGGGTCCTGGCCGAGTGTCTCAGCGACATCGGCCTGCTCACGACCCAGGAGGAGTCGCTCCGCGACTACAAGGGCCGCTCCTGGCCCGAATGCGTCGCGCTCTTCGAGGCGCGGCTGGGCGGCGCGCTGCCCGACGGCTTCGGCGCGCGCTACTACGACAGAGCGATCGCGGCGTTCGAGCGCGAGCTGGTCGCCGTGCCGGGAATTCACGACGCGCTGGCGCGCATCGCGGCGCCGACCTGTGTCGCGTCGAACGGCCGGCACGCGACCATGCGCGTGACGCTCGGCAAGGCGAAGCTCCTGGAGCGTTTCGCGGGCCGCATCTTCAGCTCGCAGGACGTGGCGCGCCCCAAGCCGTTTCCCGATCTGTATCTCCACGCCGCGGCGCGCATGGGCGCGCCGCCCGAGCGCTGCGTGGTGATCGAGGACAGCCCGCGCGGCGTCCAGGCCGCGATCGCCGCGGGGATGGCGGCGTTCGGCTACGCCGCCAGCGAGGACGCGAACGCGCTCGCAGGCGCCGGCGCGCGGGTGTTTCGCGACATGCGCGCGCTGCCCGAGCTCCTCGGCTTCGCCGGCGAGTGACTCGGAGCTACCTCACGCGCTGGCCGTGGAAGACGATCTGGTCCTTCCTCGCGCGCTGGCTCGTCACGACTTCGTTGCCGCCGGAGACGGTGCGCGAGGCGTATTCGATGAAGCCCTGCGTGGTGAAGCGCGCGACCTCGGGAAACTCGGTCGCCTCGTCGACGGTGAGGAGAAAGAGTCCGCGCCGGGTCCCGGCCTCGAAGGTCCACTTGGTGAAGTTGTAGAGCACCGCCGACATCGTGGTCACGATCTTCCCGACGCGGTTGCCCCAGGTCTCGGTCTTCGCGTCGAACTGGCGGTAGAGTCCGGCCCTGTGCAGGCGCTGCGCCGCGCGCACGCCGCGGGCGTGCAGGTAGGCCTCCGCGGGGCCGTTGGCCTCGACCTCGATCAGGATCTGGACGAGCCGGGCGTAGGTGTCGATCGGCACCCAGGTCGTGGCGGCGAGCTGCTTGTCGAGAAAGCGCAGATCTTCGACGCGCAGTCGCGCCTCGACCTCGGCGCGCGAGATCCGGCCCGCGTCCACCAGCTTCTTGAGGTCGTCCGCGGCCGACTGGAAGCCGGTCGCCTTGATCGAAGGTGGTTGGGCCATTTCCAAGTGCGAATCGGCAGGGTCGGAGGTTCCATTGAGTCCGGTTCGCGTCCGGTCACCGCGCAATTTCACTTGACACGGCGCGGGCAGATCGCGCATCCCTGCGTCGCGAGATGCAGAGCGAGAGCTGGACGAACTTCTCCGGGCGAGTGAGCTGCAAGCCCGCGCGCTTCGCGCGACCTCGAGACGAGGCGGAGCTCCGCGAAGCGGTGCGCGCCGCGGGCGCCGACGGACGCGGCCTGCGCGTCGCCGGAACGGGTCACTCGTTCACGCCGCTCTGCGCAAGCGAGGGCACGCTCGTGTCACTCGACGACTGGCAGGGAGTCGTCGCGCTCGATCGCGAGCGGTTGCAGGCGACGGTGCGCGCGGGCACGAAGCTCCACGCGCTCGGCGAGCCGCTGCTCGCGGCGGGGCTCGCGATGCGGAACATGGGCGACGTCGACGTGCAGGCCCTGGCTGGCGCGGTGTCGACGGGCACGCACGGCACCGGGCCGACGCTCGCAAACGTGTCTTCGCAGCTGGTGGGCGCGCGCCTGGTGCTCGCGAGCGGAGAAGTGCTCGAGCTCGACGCCACCCGCGATCCGGATCGGCTCGACGCCGCGCGCGTGTCACTCGGGTTGCTCGGCGTGTTCTCCGCGCTGCGCCTGCAGCTGGTGCCCGCATACCGCTTGCACGAGCGCATCTGGAAGTCGGACATCGAGGAGTGTCTCGCCGCGCTCGACGCCGACGTCGCGGCGCGGCGCCACTACGAGTTCTGGTGGTACCCGCACAAGGACTACGCGGAGCGGAAGGCGCTCGCCGTGACCGAGGCCGAGCCCGAGTCCGTCGCGGGCCGCAAGGGCGAGCGCATCGACTGGAGCGCGCGCGTGCTGCCCTCGGTGCGCGAGCTGCGCTTCAACGAGATGGAGTACTCCGTGCCCGCGGCCGCCGGGCCCGAGTGCTTTCGCGCACTGCGCGAGCGCATGCGCAGCCGCTGGCCCGACGTCGTCTGGCCGATCGAGTACCGCACGCTCGCGGCGGACTCGGCCTGGCTCTCGACGGCGCACCGCCGCGACTCGGTCGCGATCTCCCTGCACCAGGATGCGCGCCTCGATCCGGACGCGTTCTTCGCGGACTGCGAGCCGATCTTCGTCGAGCACGGCGGGCGGCCGCACTGGGGGAAGCTGCACACCCGCAAGGCCGGCGACCTCGCCGCGCTGTATCCCGAGTGGTCGCGCTTCCAGTCGCTTCGCCGCGAGCTCGATCCGCGCGGCGTCTTCGCGAACGCCTACTTGAGGGAGCTCTTCGGCCTCGAGTGATTCACTCGATCTGCACGGCGTAGACGATTCGATCCGGCCCGACGCGCTCGCTCGAGACTCGGGCCTTCCGTCCTTCGGACAGCTGGCTGGACATGTATTCGATCATGCCTTCGCCGACGAAGCGCAGATACTCCGGGAAGTCGCGCGCGTCGTCGACGCTGATCTCGAAGCCCTGGCGGTCGGCTCTCGCCTCGAAGCTCCAGCGCGTGAAGTTGTAGAGCACCGCCGCGATCGTCGTGGCGAGCGTGCCCGCGCGCTTTCCCCAGGTCTCGACGGAGGCGTCGAACTGCCGATAGAGACCGGCCTTGTGCAGGCGCGCCGCGGCGCGCAGGCCACGGGCGCGGAAATACCCCTGCGGGTCGCCGCCGCCCTCGAGCTCGAGCAAGATGGCGCCGACCCGGACGTAGGTCGCGATCGGCACCCAGCTCGAGGCGGCCAGCACCTTGTGCAGGAAGGCGAAGTCACCCTGGGGCAGGCAAGCGGTCAGCTCGCTGCGGCTAAAGCGCCCCGCCGCGATCAGGCGCTCGATGTCGTCGGCCGCCGACTGGAAGCCCGTCGCCTTGATCGAGGGCGTCGCGCTCACCCCGACTCACCCGTAACTTCCACTGAAGACGACGCGATCAGGAGACACTCGCGCGGCGGTGACTTGTACCTTCCGCCCGGTCCGGAGGTGCTGCGCGAGATATTCGATGAAGCCCTCGCCGACGGCGAGGAGGTGCTCGGGGTACTCGCGGGCATCGTCGACGATCGTGCGGAACGAGGCGGTGTCGGCGTCGCTCTCGAAGCTCCAGCGCGTGAAGTTGTAGAGCACGGCGCCCATGGTCGCGGTGATCGTTCCGACCTGGTGGCCCCAGGTCTCGATCGACGCCTCGAACTGGCCGTAGAGACCCGTCTTGTGCAGCCGCTCCGCCGCGCGCCTGCCGCGCTCCCGCAGGTACCGGTGCACGTCGCGGCCTGCCTCGAGCCCGATCAGGACGTCGAGCGCGCGCATGTAGGTGGCCATCGGCACCCAGCTGGAAGCGGCGAGCTGCTTGCCGAGATACGACAGGTCCTCGGGCATGAGCCGTGCTTCGAGCTCCTCGGGGCTCACGCGACCCGCCGCGACGAGCTTCGCGAGATCGTCGGCCGCGGACTGGAAGCCCGTGGCCTTGATGGAGGGAATTGCCGGCAAGTGGAGCTCCGCGGGGTAGCCCCTCGGATCGGCATCTCTGCGCCGCCGGTTGACGCTGTAACGGATCGGTCGCGTGAGACGTGGATCGGTTGAACGCGGGCGGTTCCGCGGCGAGGAAGACACATGGCGCAGGCAGCGAGGGTGGCGGTGGTCGGCGGTGGAATCGCCGGATTGGCGGCGGCGGCATTCGCGGCGCGCGCGGGGGCGCGCGTGACGCTGTTCGAGCGCATGTCGGAGACGGGCGGACGCGCGCGCACCCGCGTCGAGCGCGGGTTCGCGTTCAACATGGGACCGCACGCGCTGTACCTCGCGGGAGCCGCGATGGCGGCGCTCGGCGAGCTCGGGATCGACCCCGCCGGGCGCTCGCCCGCGACCTCCGGCGGGCTCGCCTACTGCGACGGCAGGCTGCACGCGCTGCCGGGCGGAGCAGTGTCGCTCTTGACTACGGGGCTGCTCGGCCCGGCCGAGAAGCTCGAGTTCGGGCGGCTCCTCACCCGACTGCCGAAGCTCGACACCGCGGCGGAGACGGGCAGGACGCTGGGGGAGTTTCTCGCGCGGGAGGTGCGCTCACTGCGCGTGCGCGAAGTCGTGCTCGCCGTGGTGCGGGTCACGAGTTACGCGCACGCCCCCGAGGCGATCTGCGCCGGCGCGGCGCTCGAGCAGCTGGTGCTCGGTCTGGGAAAGGGCGTGCGCTATCTCGACGGCGGTTGGCAGGCCCTGGTCGACGCGCTCGAGGCCAAGGCGCGCGAGGCGGGAGTCGCTCTCCGGGGCGCGGCGGCGGTCGAGCGCGTGGTGCACGACGGCGCGGCGCGCGGGGTGGACCTCGCCGGCGGCGAGCACGTGCCCGCGGACGCGGTGATTCTCGCGCTGGGACCGCGAGAAGCGAGCGACCTCGTCGACCAAGGGAAGCACCCCTTCCTCGCGCGCGCCGCGAGCGCTGTGATTCCCGTGCGCGCGGCATGTCTCGACCTCGGGCTGGCGCGGCTGCCGGAGCCTCGGCGCACCTTCGCGCTCGGCATCGATCGCGCGCTGTACTTCTCGGTGCACTCCGCGACGGCGGCGAAGCTGGCGCCGGAGGGCGCGGCGCTGGTCCAGCTCGCCCGCTATCTCGCGCCCGACGATCGCCCCGAGCGCGCGGAGCTCGAGGAGGAGCTCGACGGCATGCTCGACGTCGTGCAGCCCGGCTGGCGCGCGCACGTCGTGACTCGGCGGCTGATGCGCGACCTCGTCGTCATGCAGGACCTGCCGCAGGCCGCCCGCGGCGGGCTCGTCGGGCGCACGCCGGGCCAAGTGACTGGCGTCGCGAACTTGTGGCTCGCCGGCGACTGGGTCGGAGCGACGGGCATGCTGGTCGACGCCGCCTTCGCGAGCGCGCGGGCGGCGGCGCGCGGCGCGGCGGGCGCAGCCGGGGCGCGCGTGGCAGCATGAGCGAGGCGATGTCCGACGCGTCGCCCGCGGCCACGGATCTCTCGCGCGTCTTCGCGCAGGACCGCCGGCTGCTCTTCGGCCTGTGTTATCGCATGACGGGCAGCGCGGCCGACGCGGACGACATGGTGCAGGAGACCTTCGCGCGCGCGCTCGCGCGGCCGCCGGCGCGGGCGGACGTGGCCTGGCGGCCGTGGCTCGTGCGCGTCGCCCTGAATCTCGCGCGCGACGAGCTGCGGCGCCGCAAGCGCCGCGCGTACAAGGGCCCGTGGCTGCCGCAGCCGGTCGACGACGCGGAGCTCGTCGAGCCCGCGTACGAGCCGGTC
>DATFUE010000296.1:0-3483 GCA_035261165.1 Myxococcota bacterium | reverse complement strand
CCGTCCGGGCGGCGCCTCGGGATCCGAAAGATGCAGCTCGTGCGCCCGCCGGATGCCGACGAACCTCAGGCGTACTCGCCGGGTGAGGAGGCGCCGGCAAGCGCGCGAGCGGCGAGTCGCATCGTTCTACGCCCCGCTCGGGACGGCCCGAGCCTTGCCGCTGCATGTAAAGGCGCGAATCGCCTGATAATCTCTCGCGTGTGAGCGAACCGGACCCCAAGGGCAAAGCGGACGTCGCCGCGTGGCGCAAGCTCGCGAGCGAGGACTTGAGCGGCGAGAGCCCCGACACGCTGGTCTGGCAGACGCCGGACGGCATCGCGGTGAAGCCGCTCTACACCGCGGCGGACATCGAGGGGCTCCCCGACACCGACACCATTCCGGGTCAGTTCCCGTTCCTGCGCGGACCGCGCGCGACCATGTACGCGAACCGACCCTGGACCATCCGCCAATACGCGGGCTTCTCGACCGCGCAGGAGTCGAACGCGTTCTTCCACGCGAACCTGAAGGCCGGCCAGATGGGTCTGTCGGTGGCGTTCGATCTCGCGACTCACCGGGGCTACGACTCGGACCACCCGCGGGTCGTCGGCGACGTCGGCAAGGCGGGCGTCGCGATCGACTCGGTCGAGGACATGAAGATCCTGTTCGACGGCATCCCGCTCGACAAGATGAGTGTCTCGATGACCATGAACGGCGCGGTCATTCCGACCCTGGCGAACTTCATCGTCGCGGCGGAAGAGCAGGGCGTTCCGCAGGCCAAGCTCTCGGGCACCATCCAGAACGACATCCTGAAAGAGTTCATGGTGCGGAACACGTACATCTACCCGCCCGAGCCCTCGATGCGCCTCGTGGCCGACATCATCGCCTACACCGCAAAGCGTATGCCGCGCTTCAACTCGATCTCGATCAGCGGCTACCACATGCAGGAGGCGGGCGCGACGCAGGTCCAGGAGCTCGCGTTCACCCTGGCCGACGGGCTCGAGTACGTGCGCGCGGCGCTCTCGCGCGGGCTCGCCGTCGACGAGTTCGCGCCGCGGCTCTCGTTCTTCTGGGCGATCGGCATGAACTTCTTCATGGAGATCGCCAAGATGCGCGCAGCGCGGCTGCTCTGGGCGAAGCTCATGAAGCAGTTCAATCCGCGCGACGAGCGCTCGCTCGTGCTGCGCACTCACTCGCAGACCTCGGGGGCGAGCCTCACCGAGCAGGATCCGTACAACAACGTGATCCGCACGACGATCGAGGCGCTCGCCGCGGTGCTCGGCGGCACGCAGTCGCTGCACACCAACGGCTTCGACGAGGCGGTGACTCTGCCGACCCCCTTCTCGGCGCGGATCGCGCGCAACACGCAGCTGATCCTGGCGGAGGAGACCGGCATCCCGCACGTGATCGACCCGCTGGGCGGCTCGTACTACGTCGAGAGCCTCACGGCCGCGATGCTGCGCGAGGCGGAGAAGCTGATCGCCGAGGTCGAGGCGCTCGGCGGCATGACCCGCGCGATCGAGGCGGGCATGCCCAAGCTGCGCATCGAGGAGGCCGCGACCCGCCGCCAGGCGCGCATCGACCGCGGCGAGGACGTGGTGGTCGGCGTGAACAAGTATCTGCCGAGCGAGCCGACGAAGGTCGACGTGCTCGACATCGACAACACGGAGGTGCGCGAGACGCAGGTCGCGCTGTTGAAGCGGATTCGCGCGACGCGCGACGAGGCGCGCTGCGCGAAGTCTCTCGCGGCGCTGGAAGCGGGCGCGCGCGGTACGGAGGCGAACCTGCTCGAGCTGGCGGTCGAGTGCGCGCGGGCGCGCGCCACGGTCGGCGAGATCTCGTACGCGCTGGAGAAGGTCTACGGGCGCCACCGCGCCGAGACGCGTAGTGTCTCGGGCGTGTACGCCGCCGCCTACCGCGGAGATCCGGACTTCGCAGCGCTGCAGCAGGACATCCGCGCCTTCTCCGAGGAAGAGGGCCGCCGCCCGCGCATCCTCGTGGCGAAGCTGGGCCAGGACGGTCACGATCGCGGCGCGAAGGTGATCGCCACCTCCTTCGCCGATCTCGGCTTCGACGTGGACGTCGGCCCGCTATTCCAGACCCCCGAGGAAGTCGCGCGCCAGGCGATCGAGAACGACGTGCACGCGGTCGGGGTGTCGACCCAGGCGGGCGGGCACAAGACGCTCGTGCCGCAGCTGATCGCCGCGCTGCGCGCCCAGGGCGGCGGCGACGTGGTCGTGATCTGCGGCGGAGTCATTCCGCAGCAGGACTACGAGTTCCTGCGCGAGCACGGGGTCGCGAACGTCTTCGGCCCGGGCACGCAGGTGCCGCGCGCGGCGCGCGAAGTGCTGCGCTCGATTCGAGACAAGCGCGCATGACCAAGGCGCTGTCCCCCGCGGACCACGTCGCGGGGGTGCGCGCGGGCGACCGGCGCGTGATCGCCAAGACCATCACCCTGCTCGAGAGCAAGCGCGCGGAGCACCGCGAGCTCGGGCAGGAGGTGCTCGACGCGCTCGTGCCGTTCTCGGGCCGCGCGATTCGCGTCGGGATCACGGGACCGCCCGGGGTCGGCAAGAGCTCGTTCATCGAGACACTCGGCCTGTCACTGGTCGCGAGCGGCCAGAGCCTCGCGGTGCTGGCGATCGATCCGTCGAGCCCCGTCTCGGGCGGCAGCATCCTGGGCGACAAGACGCGCATGGAGCGACTCGCGCGCGAGCCCAAGGCCTTCATCCGCCCGACACCCTCGGGTGGAACACTGGGCGGTGTCGCGCACCGGACGCGCGAGGCGATGCTGATCTGCGAGGCGGCGGGCTTCGACGTCGTGCTGGTCGAGACCGTGGGTGTCGGGCAGAGCGAGGTCGAGGTGCGCTCGATGGTCGACTTGTTCGCCGTCCTGTTGCAGCCCGGCGCGGGCGACGAGCTCCAGGGCCTGAAGAAAGGCGTGCTCGAGCTCGCCGACGTGCTGGTCGTGAACAAAGCGGACGGCGAGCAGCGCGCCGCCGCCGAGCGCGCCCGCGGCGACTACGAGCACGCGCTCGCGCTGCTGCAGCCCGCGTCGGCGGCCTGGACGCCCGTGGTCCTGTGCGCCAGCGCGCGCACGGGGGACGGCGTCGAGCAGTTCTGGCGGACCGTGCTCGCGCACCGCGAGGCGATTCAGAAGAGCGGCGAGCTCGAAGGGCGCCGCAGGACACAGGCGCGCGCCTGGCTCTGGCGCCTCCTCGACGAGGGCCTCCAAGCGGCGTTCCGCGCCGACCCCAAGCTCGCCGGCCGCCTGCCGGATCTCGAGGCGGAAGTGGAAGCGCACGCCATCTCGGCCCCGCGCGCCGCGCGCATCTTGCTCGACATCTTCACGCGCCGCCGCGGCTCGCGCTGATCCGCCGCGCTCAACCGACTCACGGGCAGCGCCGATAGGCCCAGCGACCCCCAGTCAGGCGCGAACATGCCCCAGCTCAATCTCGAGAGCCGTGAGATCACCCTGAAGCTCGTGTACTACGGGCCCGCGCTCTC
>DATFUE010000295.1:0-2891 GCA_035261165.1 Myxococcota bacterium | reverse complement strand
TCGCGACGAACGGCAGTCAGACGGATCCGATCGCGGAGAAGCTCGCGCTCGGCGTGCCGCCGCGCGACGCGCTGGCGAGCGTGTTGCTCGCGCTCGACTTCGAGCAGGACGCGCTGCAGACACCGCGTATCGCCGGCATCGTGCCGTGCGACGGCGACGTCGGCTGGCTCGCGATCGTGCGCCACGACGCGCTGGTGGTGAAGGCGGTGCCGCTCGAGCCCGGGCGCGCGTGGTACGTCGCGACCTACGAACACGACGACGTGCGCGCGACGCAGTGTGTGGACTTCGACGCCGCGGACGCGGAGGCGTGCGCGCGCTTCGCCGTCGACGGCGGCGCGTTCGCGGGTCTGGAGCGGCCTGTGACTGCGGCGGCGGCACTCGCCTCGAGCCGCGGCTTCCGTCTGGGCACGTTTCTCGTCAATCCGTCGTAGGGGCGCGCCGATGAGGATGCAGATGCGTCCTCCCGTCAGATGGTCGCGTGGGCACCCTACCCACGCTCCGGACAGATGGTCGCGCGGGCACCCTACCCACGCTCCGGACAGATGGTCGCGTGGGCACCCTACCCACGCTCCGGGCTTCCTGTGAACGGCTGGCGCGAGGCGGTCGCGGTCTACAAGAATCCGCGGCAGCTGACGATCCTGGCCATGGGTTTCGCGAGCGGTCTGCCGCTGGCACTCACGGGCGCGACCTTGCAGATCTGGCTCACCGAGTCGGGCGTGTCACTCACCGACATCGGTTTCTTCGCGCTCGTCGGGTTCGCGTACAGCCTGAAGTTCCTCTGGGCGCCGGTGCTCGACCGCGTCCCCCTGCCCTGGCTCTCGGGGAAGCTCGGACAGCGGCGCTCGTGGCTGATCGCGATCGCGCTCTTGCTCGCGGGCTCGATCGCCGCGCTCGGTCGGGCCGATCCGATCGTCGACCCGTGGCGCACGGCCCTCTGCGCCGCGCTCGTCGCGTTCCTGTCGGCGAGTCAGGACATCGTGATCGACGCATATCGCATCGAGCTGCTCACGAAGGAGGAGCAGGCGGCCGGGGCAGCATCGACTCAGTGGGGGTATCGCTTCGGGATCATCGCCTCGGGCGCCGGCGCGCTGGTGTTGGCCGACGCATTCGGCTGGCCGCGGACCTATCTCGTCATGGCCGCACTGATCGGTGTCGGGGTCGTCGCGGCGCTGCTGTCTCCGGAGCCCGGGCACCCGACCGTCCGCGGCTCGTTTCTGCGCATGGCCGTGGTCGAGCCGTTTCGCGAGTTCGCCTCGCGCCCGCGCTGGCTGCTGATCCTGGTATTCATCGTGCTGTACCGACTCGGAGACGCGCTCGCCGGCGGCATGGCGAACCCGTTCTACGTGAAGATCGGGTTCACCAAGCCGGAGATCGCGAGCGTCGCGAAGGTCCTCGGCGTGGTCGCGACGATGGTGGGCATCGCCGCGGGCGGCGCGTTCGCGTACCGGCTCGGCGTCGCGCGCGCCCTGGTCGTCGGCGGACTGATTCACGCGGCCGGGAATCTCGCGTTCATCTTCCAGGCGTACATGGGCCACGACATCCGCGTGCTCGGACTCACGATCTTCGTCGAGAACTTCACCGGCGGCCTCGTGTCGGCGGCCTTCGTCGGGTATCTCTCGACGCTCTGTCACCCCGCGTTCACCGCGACTCAGTTCGCGCTGTTCACGTCGCTGACCGCGGTGGGCCGCACGCTGTTCGCCTCGGGCGCGGGCTGGCTCGCGGTGCAGCTCGGCTGGCCGCTGTTCTTCGCCGCTAGCGCCGCGGCGGCATTGCCCGGAATTGCGCTCGCGATCGCGCTCAGCGCGAACGCAGCGCTTCCATCTCCTCGAGTGTCCGCGGCCAGTCCGCCTTGAGCAGGCGGGAGAGGGCGCGATCCGCGAGCAGCCGCCCGTTCGTCTGACACGTCGCGCAGTAGTTCGTTTCGTTCTCGGCGTAGACGATTCGCTGCACGGGCGAGCCGCAGACGGGGCAGGGCTCGCGGTAGCGGCCATGCACCGCCATCTCGGGGCGAAACGCTGTCACTCCCTCGGGGAACGCGTCGCCGGCACGCGCGCGCAGCCGCTCGAGCCATTCGCCCAGCACCGCGCGAGTCGCAGCGAAGAGCCGCTCGATCTCGGCGTCGCCGACCTTGGAGGTCATCGCGATCGGCGAGAGTCGCGCGCGGTGCAGGATCTCGTCGGAGTACGCGTTGCCGATGCCCGAGATCAGGTGCGGATCGCTGAGTGAGCGCTTCAGGGTGTGATTCGCGGAGCGGAGCGCGCGCGCGAAGCTCGCGAGATCCGTCTCGAGCGGCTCGATGCCGCCCGGGTCGTGCGCGACCAGCGCCGCCGCGCCGCGCAGCACGTGCAGCGACGCGCGGCGCTTCGAGCCCGCCTCGGTGAGCGTGAGCACGCCCGTCGAGAAGCGCAGCGTGACGAGTGGCTTGCGACCGGGTGGCTTCTGTCCGGGCGGCGCCCAGTGCAGCCGGCCCGCGATCATGAGATGAATCACGAGCCAGAGCTCGCCGTCGAAGCCGAGCGCGATGCGCTTCCCGACGCGGCGCAGCTCCGCGACCGTGTGCCCTTCGAGCTCCGCGGGCTTCGGATCGACCGTGCGCAGGATGAATGGCTGCGCGATCTCGAGCGCCTCGAGGCGCGCGCCGAGAACGCGGCGCTCGAGCGCTTCGAGATAGACCTCGACGTCGGGCAGCTCGGGCATCGCCCGAGGGTCACACCGCGGGCGGCCGCGCTGCAACCCGAGGGCTGCGTGTCGGCGGCGAGCTGCAGCGGCGCAGCGCGCGCGGCGCGCGCCTCGACCCGCTCGAGGCACGGCGCTTGCTCCTCGGTCCTGCAGGAGGATTTCAGCGTGATTCCCGAAGACCGCTTCGACTTTCCGATCGAGCGCCGCGTTCT
>DATFUE010000294.1:0-3061 GCA_035261165.1 Myxococcota bacterium | reverse complement strand
GTCGGGGCCGCTGGAGAACACCCGCATCCGGCCGCGCAGCACCCCGTAGAGGGCCGATCCCGGGTCGCCCTTGCGGAACAGAACCTCGCGTGCGCGCAGGCGTTTCGTGCCGGTGATCGCGTGCAGGAGGTCGAGCTCGCGACGCGAGAGACCTTCGAAAACGCGGATCGAAGCAAGCATGACTCGGCCGTCGAGCGGCCGTGTCTGGGCCACGGGAGCGGAGCTCATGCTGGAAGAATGCCCTGCCCTGTGAACTGTTTCACAGCGGGCCCCGGGTCGCTCCGCGAGGCTCCCGTTCATGCAGCGAGCGGCCCATCGGGAGTTCCGGCTCGGAGACTGCGGAGGTCGCCGCAGCGGGAGCCCCGACGTGGCGCCGGACCCCTCGCACAACGCTGCCTCTCGCCGAACCATGGCCGTGATTCCCCTCCCGGCCAAACTTTCCCAGTCGACGTGGCTCCCTCCGCGGCGGCTGGGCGGCGGAGGCAGTCAGTGCGAGGGGTCCCCCTCTCACTGACCCGATCCTTCCCGCTTCCCTCACCCGCACCTCCGGGACACAATGGCTCTCGGGGGTGCTCCGTTGAGAGGGGTCTGTTGGTTGGCACTGCTGGCGCTGGGCTGCGCGGCCTCTGCCACGCTGCACGCGAGGCCCGAGAGCGTGTGCGCGGGTCGGGCCGTACGACTCACTTGGGACGGCAGCGGCTCGGGCGAGCTCAGCGCCGAGCCCGCGGACCCGTCGCTGGGCGAAGTCGCCGCCAGCGGCAGCAAGTCGGTGCGCCCGAAGGCGACGACGACGTATCGCTTCCGCGTGGGGTCACTCGTCTCGAGCGCGACGAGCTCCACGATCGTGAAGGTGGTCTCGCTTCCCGAGCTGCCGGCCCCGATCCGCGGCAGCGTCTCGGACGAAGGCAGCGGCTGCGCGCCGGGTCGAATCTGGGTAACGGCGCGCGTACCCGCCGGCGCCTGGGACGCCCGGCTGCGCGTGAATCTGGTCGCGTCGGCGGATGGCCGCGCCTATCGCGTGGAGCACGCGGCGCGCTCGGCCGAGCTCGGCGTCGACACGCCCTCGGACGCGTTCCGCGATCTGCCGGTCGCGGGTGCCTGGCGGCTGGAGACGGCGCTGCGCCCGGGCGAGGTCTGCGCCGGGGCGTCCGCTCCCGAGTCACTGGCGCTCCACGTGAGCTTCGTCTGCGCCGAGTGACTCCGCTAGTCCGCGGGCGAGGGTGACGTGAGCTGGCGCGCGAGCGCGCCGATCAAGGCGTTGGCATCCTCGGGGCCCTTCGCCGTGCCGAAGACGAGGAAGTCGGGGCGCACGAGCACGATGCGCACGCCCGCGCGCTCGAAGAAGCGCTGGTAGCGCCCGTCGAGATCGACGAGCGGCGCGCCGGGGCCCACGCGCGCGCTGATGCCGCCGAGCGACGCGAAGAAGGCGCGCTGCTCGGGCGCGAGGGCGAGCCCGGGGTCTTCGTCCGCGCCCAGCAGAACCCAGCCGCGGCCGACGACGTCGTCGAAGAGTCCCTCGAAACGGCGGGTGGCCGTGCGCATGCGCACGTGCGCCTGCGGGAACGGCTCTCCCGCGTGGCGGTCGCCCTCGAGCAACGTGCCCGGGCCAATCACAGGTGGTGACGGCATCGGCGCGCGTTCGGACGCGCGACTCAGCGCGATCATCGCAGCATCGCGCGCCGCGGCCTCCTCGGGATTCGTCACGCTGATCAGGTGCCCGAGCGAGACCGACAGATCGATGAACAGGCGCACGTGGTGGAGGCGCTCTCGCTCGTAGGTGTCGAGCAGCTCATCGGGCGCGCGGCCCAGGAGCACGAGATCGAGCTTCCAGGCGAGCGTGGCCGCGTCGCGCACGCCCGCGCCGATCCCCTGCGACGTGAACGGCGGCAGCTCGTGCGCGGCGTCACCGGCCAGAAGCACGTGCCCGCTGCGCCAGGTCTCGGCCCAGCGGGCGCGGAAGCGGTAGACCGTGTGGCGCTCGAGGATCGTGTTCGACTCGTACAGTCCCCACCGCGCGAGCAACTCCCACGCCATGCGCGAGTCGTTGAGTGACTCGATCGTCTCGTGAGGCAGGCGCATGAACTCGAAGCGCCGCCGCCCCGGGCCGCCCGAAATGATCGTCGTCGGCCGCGCGGGATCGCAGAGCTGCCAGTTCTCCCAGCGACGTGAGCTGCGCGCGATGACGTCGACGATCAGCCAGTCGAAGCTGAGATTCAGATCCTCGATCGGCGCGCGCATCCAGCGGCGCACGAAGCTGTTCGCGCCGTCGCAGCCGATCGCGTAGCGCGCCTCGACGTCGCGGAGCGCGCCCGACGCATCGCGCGCGCGCACGTGCACACCCTGGCCGCCGGGCTCGATCTCGTACACCTCGAAGCCGCGCCGCACCGAGACCCCCCGAAACGAGCGCGCGCGCCGATCGAGCACGCGCTCGAGATCCGGCTGGTGCAGCAGGTTGGACTCGGGCCAACCCGCGGGCCCGTCCACCGGATTCATCCTGAACTCCACCAGCCTCTCGCCCGCGGCGTTGCGCCACTCGTACGTCGTGCAGGGCTCGCTGATCGCGCGCACCTCGGCGGACACGCCGGCGGCCTGGAAGATGCGGCCGACCTCGTGGTCGAAGTGCACCGCGCGCGGCATCGGGTACGCCGTCGGCCAGCGCTCGAGCACGGTGACTCGCCAACCGCGTTGCGCGAGCAGGATGGCGAGCACCTGTCCGGTGGGTCCGTAACCGACGATCGCGACGTCGCAGCGTTCGGTCATTTGCTGTCCCACATCCGCTGTCCTTGCCGATGCCAGACTACTCCGCAAGCGCGACCTCTGTCATGCTCGATCCGATGAACGCGATTCAGCTCGGCGCGCACCTCGGGCAGCAAAATCTCGGGATCGCCGAAATTCGCGCTCTGTGGCGCCGCTTCGACTCGGCCGGGCTCGACTGGATTTCGCTCTGGGACCACTTCTACGAAGCTCCACCCGCGGGCGGCACGCAGCCGCATTTTGAAGCCGTGTCACTGCTCGACGCGCTCGCGACCGAGACGAAACGTGCGCGCATCGGATGTCTGGT
>DATFUE010000293.1:0-4962 GCA_035261165.1 Myxococcota bacterium | reverse complement strand
GCAAGCGCGCGCAAGTCTCTCGCATTTCTCCTCCAGCGCGAGAACGGGTAGGATCCTGCGCTCACGAGGAGCCCCCCGAGCATGCGCTGGATTCCGTGCGCCCTTCTGTTGCTGATCTACCCGGCAATCGCCTCGGCCGCCGCCACGATCGCGATCACCTTCCCAGTGGACAACGACTACACGAACAGCCAGGTCGTGAACGGCTCGTTCACCGGCACGACTCCCGCCACGGTCGACGTGAACGGGGTGAACGCGACGGTGAACCAAGCTGCCATGACGTTCTCGGCGACACTCACCGGCGCGGCGCTCTTGGTGGAGGGATCGAACACGATCACCGCCACGCTCACCGCGGTCGACGGCACGGACGCGAAGACCATCCACGCGACTTTCGACGAGACGGACCCCGCGGTCACGATCGCAGGCGTCACGCCCGCGCCGACGGACGTCAACCCGAACGCGACGTACTTCAAATCGGTCCGGGTGATTGGCACGGCGATGGACCTGAATCCGATCGACTCACTCACGGTACGGGGCGTCTCCGGTGCCCTTCCCGACCCCAACAACGGCGGCGCCTACGACCGCCGCGCGGAGCTGAACCCCGGCGTCAACACGATCACCGTCCGCGCGATCGACGCAGCGGGCAACGCCGGCTCGGCGGAATACGTGCTCACGCGCCGAATCGTCTGTCAGGATCCGACTTACGACCCCAGCGCGACTTATACCGTCGATCGGAACGACGACCTGCCCGACGCGGATCTGTCTGACGACGTGTGCGACGTGCGCAAGGACCTGCGGCCGGACCCCACCGATCCCAACGACCCGCCGTTCACGCCGCCGCGGAAGAAATGCTCGCTGCGCGCGGCGATCCAGACGGCGAACCACCACGACGGCGACGACCGGATCCTGCTGAGCAGCGGCGGCTTGATCCGGCTGAACCACCAGGGCGCGGGCGAGGACGCGGCCTTGACCGGCGACCTCGACGTCACCCAGAACCTGCGCATCTTCGGCAACGGTCGAGACACGACGCTGATCGACGGCAGCAAGCTCGGCGACCGCGTGTTCGACGTGCGCGACGGCGCGGAGCTCCAGCTCCTGCACCTGGCGTTGCAGGGCGGCCACGCGCCCCAGCCCGCCGACCCGAACGACGCGGGGGGCGGCGGCTGCCTGCGGGTCTCGGGCGGGCTGCACGCCAACAGCGCGGCGTTCCTGAGCTGCAGGTCCGAGGGATCCGGCGGCGCCATCGCGCTAGACGAGGCGAAGCTCACCCTGCGCAACTCGACCCTGGCGCTGAACTCCGCGGGGCGCCGCGGCGGCGCGATCTCGGCGCTGGGCAGCGCGGACCCGAACGACCTCGTGCTCTCGAACGTCACGCTGAGTCGCAACAAGGCCAAGCTCGCGGGCGGCGCGCTGGACCTCGGCGCGGGCGCGACCGCCAAGCTCAACAACTGCACCTTCGCCAACAACGGCGCAAAGGCCGGCGCCTCTCTCTCGACGACGGACGACGGGCAGTTGGAGATCTCCAACTCGATCCTCGGCGATCAGCAGCTCGCCTGTGACCCCCCGAACTCGGCCGGAGCCGTGATCTCGATGGGCGGGAACGTCGAGCGCGGCGACAGCTGCCTGCAACCCCTGGCGACCGACCAGCAGAACAAGGATCCCTTGCTCGACAAGCTGGCGACCAACAAGGCGAGCGGCGGCCCGCCGACGCACGCGCTGAAGGTCGGCAGCCCGGCCATCGATCTAGGCGGTACCGGCGCGGTGGCCTGTGAGCCGCTCGATGCGCGCGACACCGAGCGCCGTGACTGGCCGCGTGCACTGCCGGACGGCAGCTCGACCTCGAGCCCGCCATTCTGTGACGCGGGCGCGCTCGAGCTCCTCGGCCCGGTGCCGGCCGACTAGCCGCGCGCCAGGATCTTCTCGAGCACCGGCACCAGGTGCGCGCGGAAGCCCTCCGGGTTCTCCGCCATCGGGAAGTGACCCAGGCCGCGCATCAGCACGAACTCGGCGCCGGGAATCGCGTCGGCGAGCGCGCGCGACAGCGCCGGCGTCGCGCTCCAGTCGTACTCGCCCGAGAGCACGTACACCGAAGTGCGTCGGGTGTCGATCGCGGCCGCCTCGCTCGTGAGGTCGTGCTCCTCCGCGTAGAACGCGAGGTCGCCGCGGAACACGCCGGGCGCCCCCTGCGAGTACCCCCAGCCGACCTCGCGGCGCCGCGCTTCGGGGCTCGTGGGGCTCGTCAGCCCGACCATGAGGGCGGCCTTCATCTCGTTCGAGACGCGCGGGTGGTCGAGCCACTCGAGCCCGGTCGCCGGCGTCCGCGAAGCGGCCTCGATTCCGATCACCGCGCGGCACAGACCCGGGCGGAAGCGCGCGAGGTCGACCGCGATGTGCCCGCCCATCGAGCAGCCCGCGAACACCGGCCGCTCGAGCGCGAGCTCGTTCGCGAAACGCTCGATGAACTCGAGGAAGAAGGCGAGCTTCAGCCGGTAGGGCTCCTCCCACCAGCGCACGCCGTCGGGCGGGAGTGACTTCCCGTGGTAGGGGAGGTCCCAGGCGATCACGCGGAAGCGCTCCGTGAGCCACGGGTCCTCGAGCAGGTGGCGCCACTGGCGCGCGTCGGAGCCGGCGGTGTGTTGCAACAGCAATGGCACGCCGCGGCCCGCTTCCTCGAAATACACGCGGTAGGCTCTGCGCTCGACGTCGAGGTGCAGATAGCGCCCGGTGACTCCGTCGAAGCGCGGGCTCATCGCCGAGCCTCGCGCAGCAGCTCGATCACGCGGCGGATCGCCGGGTAGTAGGCGTACAGCGTCTCGAAGTCGCCGCCGAGTGACACCGGATGGTGGAGCGCCGCGCCGAACACGTCCTGGTAGAACGCCTGCGGAGTCGGGGCGAGCAGCTTCTCCCACTCTGCCGCGTCGGCGGAGATCTCGACGTCGCGAGCGCCCGCAGGCGCGGTGCTCGACTCGATCCGCGGCGGGCGTCCCGGCTCGAAGCACAGCGCGCTGCGCGTGGAGCCGACGGGGAGGTGCAACGCGCCGTGCCAGAAGCGGGATGCCAGCGCGAGCTCGCGGTCCGAGGCGAAGCGTTCGGCGTGCGCGGCGAGGTCGGGAAGCGCCATCGCGCCATCCTACCACTCGCGCCCCGCGGTCCCGCGCGCAGTATGATGGCGCGATGGACGGGCCGAGCGCTTCGGGTCCGATGATCTCCGCGGACGGTCACATCGACTTTCCGCTCCTGCCCGAGAACCTGTGGCGCGACGGCGCGCCCGCCGCGCTGCGCGAGCGCATGCCGCGCGTCGTCGACTCGCCGCGCGGTCGCACGTGGGTCTCGCATCAGGGCACGCCGCTCGGGCTCGTCGGCGGCATGGGCTCCGCAGGGCGGCCCTACGTTCCGGGCGAGATCCACCGCTCCGACCGCATGGCCGAGCACGGCCTGTACCGCGATCAGTCGCGCGGGTTGATGCGGCCCGCGATCCCCGAGCTGCGCGTGCGCGACCAGGAGCTCGACGGCGTGTGCGGCGAAGTCGTGTACGGAATCCTCGGCGCGGCCAGCCGCCTCGACGATCCCGAAGTGACTGACTGTGTGACTCACACCTATAACGGCTGGCTCGCCGAGTTCTGCCGCAAGGCGCCGGGCCGCTTCGCGGGCATCGGCTGTCTCTCGTCGGCGCAGCCCGAGGGCGCCGCGCTCGAGCTGCGGCGCTGCGCGGAGCTCGGGCTGGGCGGCGCGGAAGTCGGAATGTCGCACGACATGTTGCCGCTCTGGCATCCGTCGTGGGAGCCGATCTGGCGCGCGTCCCACGAGACGGGCCTGCCGGTTCACATCCACACGATCGGCCCGCGCGCGGACACCCGCTTCATGAACGACCCGAAGCACTACCGCCCGTGGCTCGCGACGCACATGACCGCTTTCCAGATCCCGATGATGGCGGTGTGTGCCGCGGTGATCTTCGGCGGCGCGCTCGAGCGCCACCCGAACCTTTCGGTCGTGATCGGCGAAGCGGGCATCGGCTGGCTGCCGTACGCCCTCGAGCGCTTCGACTACGAGTGGGAGGACCAGTTCCGCGATCTGATCCCCCGCCCGCCGTCGGAGTACTGGCGCCGCCAGATGTTCGCGACGTTTCAGATCGATCGAACGGGACTCGAGAATCTCGCGCGGATCGGCGCGGAAACCGTGATGTGGGGCTCGGACTTCCCGCACCCGGACGGCACCTGGCCTGACTCGCGCGAGATCCTGCGGCCGCAGCTCGTGGGGATCGCGCCGCACGATCAGCGAAAAATCCTGTACGAGAACGCCGCCCGCCTTTACCGCCTCCCGCTCGCGGGGTAGCCTGCCGCCATGAAAATTCGCAGCTCGACTCAGTCGGTCCGTGGTGTGATCCTCGTCACGGCTCTGTGTGCCTCGCTGCTCGGGACGACCGGCTGCTTCGGCACCTTCGTAACCCTGCAGCGCCTCTACCACTGGAACATGACGGTCGAGAGCAACAAGTTCGCCCGCTGGGGCATCTTCATGGCGACGATCATCGTCCCGGTGTACCCCAGCGCGACGATCTTCGACCTGATCTTCACGAACACCGTCGAGTTCTGGACCGGCCACAATCCGATGGCCGCCAACGAAGGCGCCACGCGGATGGTGCACGCCGAGAGCGGCGAAGACGTGAGCATGACCCTGCGCGACGACGGCGCGGTCGACGTCGCGATCCGCGCGCCCGCGAAGCCCGACCTGCACCTGGTCGTGCGCCGCGAAGGTGACTCGCTCGCGGCCTACGACGACCAGGGCAGACTCGTCGCCCGCGGCGTCGAGTTGGCCGAGGCCGCGCGCTAGAGCGTCGCCGCGCCGCGCCCGGCCCATGACTGACTCGGGCCTCCACTACGACGCGGGCTTCGCGTCCGCACGCGACCGCGAAGAGATCGCGGCGTGGCTCGCGTCGATTCATCCGCTCTGGGAGAACCGCTTCACGGA
>DATFUE010000292.1:0-6115 GCA_035261165.1 Myxococcota bacterium | reverse complement strand
CCAGCCCCCGGCCGAGTCGAAGAGGTACGACAGGTCGCCCTGATCGATCAGCCACAAGGTCTGCGATCCGTCCTTGCCGCGCCACAACACGGCGGGGTGGCCGGGCGACCCGTGGTAGACGCTGCTGGAGCCGTCGACGCTGAAGTCGACCGTGGCGGTCGGAAAGAGCGGGACGGACTGAGTCGGTCCGGAGGACTCCGCGGGGCTGGAGGGAAGCTGCGCGGTCTCGGTCAGCGGATTCGGCGGGAAGAGGCTCGTGTCGAGCAGGCCGTTCGTGTCGAAGCGCGGGATGAGAGTGAGTGCGGCCACGAACGCGAAGGCCGCCGCGGTCGCGAGCGCCGGCGACGGCCGCAGCGGGAGCACGAAGCGCGTGACGAACGAGTCGAAGGCGCGATCCCACGCGGGCCGCGCGCTGCGCTCTCGGTCGATCTCGGCGAGCACGGGTCGAATCGCGGCGAGCAGATAGTCGGGCGCCGGCGCGGCCGGTCCCTCGTTCCATGACTCGCGCACCAGTCGTCCGAGCGCGCGCGAGCGCTCCACCTGTCTTGCCAGGCGCGGATCCCGGTCGAGCTCGCGCTCGAGCTGTTCCCGCTTCGGACCGCGGAGCGCCCCGTCGATGAAGCTGCTCACTCGTTTCTCAAAGTCGTCGTGCTTCAAACCGCGTCCTCGGGCTCTACTCCTCGCGCGACGAGGAAAGCCATCATTTTCTTGCGTGCGTAGTGTAACCGGCTCATCACCGTGCCCTTGGAGATCTGCATCGTGTCTGCGATCTCCTCGTACGACAGACCATCGACCTCGCGGAGCAAAAGAACTTCACGCTGACCGTCGGGCAAGGTCTGGATGCCCTCCGCGACCAGCTCGCGGACCTCGAGTCGGAGCGAGGCGACCTCCGGGTTCGCGGGCTCCGGCACGGTCGAGCGCGGGTCGATCTCGCGGGCGATCGCGTCGTCCCACTCGACGGAGGGCGCGCGCTTGCCGCGGCGCCGCCGATCCAGGGCGAGGTTGACCGTGATCCGGTAGAGCCAGGTGTAGAACGACGAGCGCGCCTCGAAGCGCGGCAGCGCGCGGTAGGCCTTGATCAGCGCCTCCTGAAGCACTTCCTCGGCGGCTTGCTGATCTCTGACCACTCGGTAGGCGGCGCGGAACGCGCGCTCCGAATAACGTCGCACGAGCGTCTCGAACGCCTGGTGGTCGTTGGCCTGGGCGGCGCTGATGAGATCGGCATCCGTGCGTGCCGCCTCCGCGCCCGTGCGCGCCAAGCCCGGTAGCCGCCCGAACGAGATCGCAGCGTCCACGCGTGGTTCGTCCTTCCCGTCCCGGTTGCTCACAGCTTCGACCATCGCGCGGCCGGCCAAATTCGGCCAGAGCCGCGTGTTCCCGGTGCTTTTTCTAGTGCGCCTCCAACCAGCTGACACCGCTTCCGGCGTGGGCCACCAAGGGCACGGATAGTTCCGCCGCCCGTTGCATGCGCTCGACCACGCAGCTCCGCAGCGCCTCGAGATCAGAGGGCGCGACCTCGAACACGAGCTCGTCGTGGACCTGCAGGATCATGCGCGCGCTCCGGGCGACGCCGCGTGCCAGGTCCGCGTCGAGCTGGATCATCGCGCGCTTGATCACGTCGGCGGCCGTCCCCTGGATAACCGAGTTCACGGCCATTCGTTCCGCGGCCTGGCGCATGACCCGATTCTGAGAACGGAGGTCCGGCAGGTAGCGGCGCCGGCCGGCCATGGTCCGCGCGTAGCCGAGCTGCTCGGCGCTGCGGATCGCCTCGCGGATGAACTCGCGCACTCCGGGATAGCGCGCGAAGTAGGCGTCGATCTGCGCGCGCGCCTCGGCCTGTGCGATGCCCAGGGTGCGCGCCAGCCCGAAGCCGGACTGCCCGTAGATGATCCCGAAGTTGATCGCCTTGGTGCGATCGCGCTGCTCGGGGGTGACGTCCTTCTCGGGCACCCCGAAGACCTGCGACGCGGTGCGGATGTGGATGTCCGCGCCCTCCTGGAACGCCTTCAGCAGCTCGGGGTCCTTCGACAGATGCGCGAGGATGCGCAGCTCGATCTGGCTGTAGTCCGCGGAGAACAACACGCGCCCCTCCGCCGGCACGAACGCAGCGCGGATCTCCCGGCCGAGCGGGGTGCGAATCGGAATGTTCTGCAGATTCGGCTGCGACGACGAGAGACGGCCCGTGGCCGCGACCGTCTGGTCGAAGCTGCAGTGGATGCGGCCGGTCTCGGGGTGCACGTAGGTCGGCAGCGCGTCGACGTAGTTGCCCTTCAGCCTCGCGAGCTGGCGGTGCGCGAGTATCTCGCGCGGCAGCTCGTGCGCCAGCGCGAGCTCCTCGAGCACCGATTCGTCGGTCGAGAAGCCCGTCTTGGTCTTCTTGGTCGGCGGCAGCGCGAGCTTCTCGAAGAGCACGTGCTGCAGCTGCTTGGGCGAGCCGATGTTGAACTCCCCGCCGGCGAGCGCGTAGATGCGGCGCGTCGACGCGTCGAGCTCCTGCTCCAGTCGCTTGCCGAGCTCGGCGAGCTTCGCCTCGTCGATGCGCACGCCGGCCAGCTCCATGCGCGCCAGCACGCCCACCAGCGGCACTTCGATCTCGCGGTAGAGCTCGAGCTGCTCGGTGCGCTCGAGCGCGGCTTCGAGCGCGGGGGTCAGCGCTTGCTGGAGCGCGGCCAGGCCGCCGAAGTGCTCGCCGAGCTCCGCATCCGCGACCCCGTCGTGCGCGCGGCGCTTCGCGCCCTTCCCGAAGCGATCCTCCGCGTTCTTCCACTCTCGGCCGAGATACGTGCGCGCGAGAAACTCCGGCCGTTCGATCGGCTGCGACGGATCGACGACGTACGCGGCCAGCGACGTGTCGCAGAGCACGCCGCGCAGCTGGATCCCGCGGCGCGCGAGCGCGACGTACGCGGCCTTCAGCCCGCTGCCGAGCCAGACGCGTTCCGGGCTCTCGAGCAGCGGGCGCAGCGCCTCGAGCGCGGAGTCACTCGCGGCGCGCAGCGGCACGAGCGCGGCGGAGGTCGCGTCGCCGGCCAGCGCGAGCGCGACGATCTGCGCGCGCATCGGCAGGGCGGGCTCGAGCGCGAGCTCGAGCGCGACCCGCTCGCGCGCTGCGAGGCGCTCGGCGAGCGGCCCGAGCTCCGCGGGCGTGCTCGCGAGCGCGAGCTCGATCGCGACCTCCGCGGTCGTGACACTTTGCGGTGTCGGCTCGCCGAGCTGCTCGAGCAGGCGCCGCAGGTCGAGCTCGCGGAACAGCTCGGCGAGCTTCGGGACGTCGGGCTCGCGCCGGGCCAGCGCCTCGCTGTCGAACGCGAGCGGGAGGTCCTCGCGCAGCCGCGACAGCTCGCGCGAGAGCCGCGCCGCGTCGACGCCGGCGCGCAGCGCTTCGCGCGCGCGCTTCTGCGCGATCGCGTCGACGTCGGCGAGCAGCCGGTCGAGTGACCCGTGCGCGCGCAAGAGCTCCGCGGCACCCTTCTCGCCGATCCCCTTCACGCCGGGAATGTTGTCCGACGAGTCGCCGACGAGCGCGCGCAGGTCGAGCATCTGCGCGGGCGGGACGCCGAAGCGCGCCTCGACCTCCACGGGCCCGAAGCGCCGGTCGCGCATCGTGTCGACGACGCTGACCGTCGAGGACACCAATTGCAGCAGGTCCTTGTCGGTCGAGGCGATCTCCACCGCGAAGCCCGCGCGCTCGGCCGCGCGCGCGAGCGTCGCGATCACGTCGTCGGCCTCTTCGCCCTCGTACTCCAAGGTCGCGATCCGGTACGCGTCGACGATGCGGCGGATCCAGGGAAACTGGGCGCGCAGATCCTCGGGGGTCGCGTCGCGCGTGGCCTTGTAGTCGGCCGAGAGCTGCTTGCGCCGCTTCGGGCCGGGCGCGTCCCAGACCACGGCGACGCAGTCCGGCGCGCTCTCGCGCAGGAGCTTCTGCAACATGGTCGTGAAGCCGAGCGTGGCGTTGGTGGGGACGCCCGCGCTATTCGCGAGCGCGGGAATCGCGAAGAACGCGCGGAAGATACTCGAGCTCGCGTCGACGAGAAGCAGCTTCGGCGCCATCGCGGGCCATCATAGCTCGGCGAAGCGCCGCACGAGCGCGGCGTCCGCGCGCAGTCGCTCGAGATCCTCGCGCGTCTTGATCGGGAAGAAGCGGCCGTCGGGCCCGCCTCGGGGCGTGACGACGTAGGTCGTCTCCGCGAAGCGCGACAGCTCGTTCACGAGTCGCTCCATCTGCACCGCGGTTCTGCCGTCGACGCTCTTCTCGACGTAGAACCAGGACAGCGGGTGACCCTCCGCGAGCAGGCGCAGCGAGATCGCGAACGTGTTCGTGGCGAGGAACGGCAGGTGCGTCGTGTCGAAGCCCGGCGGGAAGCGGAAGCCCTCGACCATCTCGAGGCGGCCGTTCACGAACGCCGGCGCGCCGCCGACGTCGCCGGGCAGCGTGGCCGCCAATTCCGCGCTGAGCGCCCGCTCGCGCGCGAGGTGCAGGCCGATCAGCAGCGGATCGAGCTCGGCGCCCAGGTTGTCGATGTTCGAGAGCACCACGGTCTCGACGCCCCGCTCCGCGAGCCGCGACGCCAGGCCGGAGCGGACGAGCGCCTCCGGAAAGTCGCCGTGACCCGGCGCGTAGAGCGAGACACGGCCCTCGTCGTCCAGCATCGCGTCACCCTTTGGTGTCAGGCGCAGCGAGACGCCCTGCAGGAACACCTCGACGTCGCGCGCCAGGCCGCGCTGGGCGAGAAACTCGAGCGAACGCGCGTGCGTCGCGAAGCTGTTCATGACCAGGAAGGGCACGGGCCCGAGGCGCCGCGCCTGCGCGAGCTTGATCTCGAGGAACGTGCGCCCCGCGACCGCCTCGACGATGCCCTTCACGTCGCCGCCGAAGCGCGTCGCCATGCCGCCGTTCAGCACCGCCACGGCCACGCGCCCGCGCGTGATCGCGTCGCGGCCCAGGCGCTCGAGCTCGGCGCGCTCCCGCGAGGGGATGCGCTCGAGGGCTTCGACGTCACCCGGTCCCGCGGCCTCGACCCGCCCGCCGACTGCGTTCGCGGCCTTCGACAGCTCGCCCTTCGCGATCGCGCGCGCGTGGCGCTCGATGCGCGCGTGGTCGAGCGCGAGCGCGGGATGGCCTGCGACGCCCGCGCGCGCGAGCTGCTCGTCAACGTCGGTTTCGAGCGTCTTCCAGTCGAACGACATGACCCAGCGAAAATCTCGCCGTCCTTGCACGGCGCGACAACCCCGGCACTCTGTGCGCGTGCCGCCCCGAGCGCCAAACCCCGGCTCGCAGCGTTTCGTGCCGCGCGCCACCCTGATCCTCGCGGGCGGATTCGTGCTGTTCCTGGCCGTGTCGCTTCTGTACTCGCTGCCCGTCATGCTCGAGCCCGTGCCGGATGGGGCGACCCCGGACTACCTCGCGGAGCGCGTGCGCGCGCATCTCGCGGGAAAGACGTTCATCTTCCTGGCCCTCTCCATCCTCGCGGTCGCCGCGTTCTCGGCGCGCCCGTGGAAGCGGTGAGTCCCGAGCTCTACTTCGCGTACGGCTCGAACCTCGACGCCGAGCAGATGCGCGCGCGCTGCCCGACGGCGCGCGGGCTCGAGCGCGCGCGGCTGCCCGGCCACGCGCTCGGATTCACGCACTACTCGACGCGCTGGCGCGGGGGCGCCGCCGACGTGCTGCGCGCGGACGCAGCCGCGGTCTGGGGCGTCGTGTACGCGATGGGACCCGGGGATTTCGCGCGCCTCGACCGCTTCGAGACCGGCTACGACCGCGTGACCCTCGAGGTCGAGACCCGCGGCGACGAGCGCCTGCGAGTCACCAGCTACGCCGTGCGCGAAAAAGGACGCTTCCCGCCGCACCCCGAGTATCTCGAAAAGATACTGCGCTGGGGCGCCCGCTGGCGCCTTCCCGGCGACTATCTCGCGTCACTTGTTTGACTTCGTTCGCCTGCGGCTCACTGCGCGCGGCTTTCCGATGATCGCGTGGGCACCCTACCCACGCTCCGCCGCTTGCGGGCCTCGCTCGGGACGGCCCTCGCTCGGCCGTCGCGATGTTCAGCAGCGGCGTCGAGAAGACTTGGAGTGACCAAGATCAGTCACTCATTCACTCACCAGGACCCGGGAGCCC
>DATFUE010000291.1:0-3009 GCA_035261165.1 Myxococcota bacterium | reverse complement strand
CGACGACCGCGTCGAACAGCGCTGCCGCGCCGAGCGCCGCGAGCTTCCGGCGCGCGGGGTAATCCGAGACCAGCGCGGTCTTTCCGCCTGCCGCTCGGAAGCGCGCCAGCTCCGCCAGGAGGCCGCGGCGCCGCGCGAGCCGCAGCCACTTTCCGGGCCGCTCGATCATCCACTCCTCGACGACACCGTGCAGTGTCGCCGACTCGACCCCGAGCGCGAGCGCGGCGCTCCCCAGCTGGCGGGCATAGGGGTCGTCCCCTGCGCCGCCCCCGCCAGGGCGCAGGCGCTCGTGCTCCGCGCGGAAGCGGCGCAGGAGCGGAGCGACGCGCAGGCCTCGGAGCAGGAGCTCGAGGGCCATCGCGAGCTTCACGGGCGTTGCGTGGTACAGCGTGCCGTCGAGATCGACGAGCCACGCCCTCGGGCCGCTCAATCCTTGTCCCCTCCGCTGGAGTTCGCGAAATACCATAGCTGCGGCGGCGAAGCTGCGAATGCCGATGATGGTCGAAGTCGCGACGCGCATGGGAGACGGGCCGGGCCGATGAGTGAGCTATCCGGCTGGGGGAGATATCCCGTCGTGGACGGGGTGGAGCGCGTCTCGGAGGACTTCGAGGTCGCGACCGCCGGGGCCGCGCTGTCGCGGGGGCTCGGCCGTTCGTACGGCGACGCCTCGCTGCCGGGCTCGCCGGGCGACGTGGTCGCCAACTCGCGGCGCGCGGACCGACTGCTCGCGTTCGACCCCGCTACCGGCGTGTTGCGCGCCGAGGCGGGCCTGTCGCTGCGCGAGCTGAACCGCACCTTCCTGCGCCGCGGCTTCGCGTCGCCGGTCTCGCCGGGCACTCAGTACGTGACGCTCGGCGGCATGGTCGCGTCCGACGTCCACGGCGGGAATCATCACGTCGCGGGCACGTTCGGCGAGCACGTCCACGGTCTGCGCATGCGCGTCGCCGACGGGCGCGTGCTCGAGATCTCGGAGCGCTCGGAGCCCGAGCTGTTCCGCGCGACGCTCGGCGGGATGGGACTCACTGGGCACATTCTCGAGGTCGAGTTCGCGATGGAGCGGATTCCGAGCCCCTGGATCTACCAGGAGAGTCGGCAAGTGCGCGACCTGGATCAGCTCGTCGAGTCACTGCTCGAGGCCAGCCGCACCTGGCCCTTCACGAAGAGCTGGTTCGACAGCACCAAGCGCGGTCCGACCATGGGCCGGGGCTTCTCGATCGTCGGGCGTTGGGCACAGCCGGGCGAGGCGCCAGCGCACCCGCCCGAGCTCCGCGAGCGCATCTCCGTGCCGGTCGATCCCCCGTTCGCCCTCGTGAACGCCCTGAGCGTGCCGCCGTTCAACTCGTTCATGTTTCACAAGCACGGCTCGAGGACGCGCGCCGGGGTCGTGCATCCGAGGATGTTCTTCTGGCCGCTCGACGAGATTCGCCACTGGAACCGGCTCTACGGGCCGCGCGGCTTCGCGCAGTACCAGTGCGTGCTGCCGATCGAGAGCGACACGCGAGTCGTGCGGCGCTTCTTCGGCGCGATGACTCGCCGAGGTTGCCCGTCGCCTGTGTCGGTGATGAAGGACTGCGGCGCGGAGGGTCGCGGGATGCTGTCCTTCCCGAAGCCCGGGATCTCGATCGCGGTCGACGTGCCGCTGCGCGGCGCGAAGACCCAGGCGCTGATCGACGCGTTGAACGAGATCGTGCTCGAGGCCGGTGGCCGCATTTATCTCTCGAAGGACGTGCTCACGCGCGCCGATCACTTCCGCGCGATGGAGCCGCGACTGCCGGGCTGGAACGCGGTGCGCCGCAAGTGGGACCCCGAGGGGCGATTGCGCAGCGCGCTCTCCGTGCGCCTGCTGGGAGATGCCGCGTGAAGGTGGTCTTCTTCGGCGCGACGCGCGGCATGGGTCGCGCACTCGCGCGGCTGATGGCGGAGCGCGGCGACGCGCTCTTCCTGCTGGGCCGCGACGCCCTGGACCTCTCGCGCAGCGCAAAGGATCTCGAGCTGCGCGGCGCGCCCGTCGAGGTCGGCATGGCCGCGTGCGATCTGCTCGAGCCCGCGGGCTTCGAATCCGCGCTCGCGCACGCGCAGGAGGCGCTCGGGGGCTTCGACACGGTGGTCGTGACCGCGGGCCTGTTCGCGTCGCAGGACGCACTCGAAGCCGACAGCGAGCTGTGTGAGAGCCTCCTGGCGGCCGATTTTACGAACACGATCCTGTTCTGCGAGGCGGCGCGCAGGCAGCTGCTCGCGAACGGCGGCGGGAAGCTCTGCGTCTTCTCCTCCGTCGCCGGCGAGCGCGGCCGCAAGCCAGTGGTGCTCTACGGGGCGGCGAAGGCGGGCCTCAGTCACTATCTCGAAGGGCTCGACCACAAGTTCCGCGCGCAGGGACTGGTCACTGTGACGGTCAAGCCGGGCTTCGTGAAGACCGGCATGACCGAGGGACTCACTCCGCCGCCGTTCGCAGGCGAGCCCGAAGCCGTGGCCCTACGGGTGCTGCGCGCGCTGGATCGCGGCCGGCCCGTCGTCTACGCGCCGGCCATCTGGGCGCTCGTGATGCTCGCGATCCGTGGGCTGCCGCGCTTCGCGATGCGGCGGATCGGGTTCTAGACCGCGATGAGTGCACTCGACTACGTCCGGCTCGCCCGGCCCAAGGACTGGACCAAGAACGTCTTCGTGCTCATGCCCATGCCGTTCGCGCTGGCGGCCGGCGGAACGCTGGACGTTCCGTCCTTCCTGCTCGGCGTCGGCGGATTCTCGCTGGTGACTTCGGCCGTCTACGCGGTGAACGACGCCATGGACGCCGAGCGCGATCGCGCGCACGAGAAGAAACGCACGCGGCCCGTGGCGGCGGGTCGCATCTCGCCGAGCGCGGCCTTCGCGTTCGCGTTCGCGCTGCTCTGCGCGGGCACCGGACTCGCCGTGCTGTCCGGGGCCGCGACGGCACTATTCGTGATCGCGGCGTACGTCGCCAAGGAGCTCTTGTATCAGCTCGGCCTGAAGCACGTGCCACTGGTCGACGTG
>DATFUE010000290.1:0-4653 GCA_035261165.1 Myxococcota bacterium | reverse complement strand
GGGTCTTGGCGCGGTGTTCTCGGTGCGCCTCCCGGCGCAGTTCGGCTCTGCCGACTCAGAGTTCGCGCCGGCCGAGGACCCAGCTCGCGCCCGGGTGCGCGTGTTGCTCGTCGAGGACAACGACGACGCGGCGGACAGCCTCGCGATGATGCTCCAGTCCCGGGGGCACAGCGTCGTGATCGCGCGCGACGGCGTGCACGCGCTCGACGCCGCGCGCGCGGATCCTCCCGACGTCATGCTCACCGACATCGGCCTCCCCGGCATCGACGGCTTCGAAGTCGCGCGGCGCGTGCGGGCGGACGCGAGTCTGCGGAACGTCATGTTGGTGGCACTCACCGGTTACGGGCGCGGCGAGGATCGCGAGCGCGCGCGCGAGGCCGGCTTCGACCGCTACCTGGTGAAGCCCATCGGCTCGGAAGCGCTCAGGAGCCTGATCGCGCGCGTCTCGGAGCGCGGGCGGCTCTAGCGCGTGAGCCGCGCCTCGACCTCGCGCAGCCGCGGAAGCGTGGCGTCCTTCGCCGACAGCAGCGGAGTCGCGATCGGCCAGCGGATCCCGAGGTCCGGGTCGTTCCATGCCACCCCGAGCTCGTCCTCGGGGTGATACGGCTCCGTGCACTTGTACTCGATCTCGGCCGTCTCACTCGTCACGCAGAATCCGTGGAGAAAGCCCGGCGGCACCCAGAGCTGCCGGAAGTTCTCCGCCGAGAGTGTCTCGCCCACCCACTGGCCGAACGTTCCAGAGCCGCGCCGCACGTCCACCGCGACGTCGAAGACCTCGCCGGCGACGCAGCGCACCAGCTTCCCCTGCGCGAACGCCAGCTGCATGTGCAGCCCGCGCAAGGTGCCGCGCGCCGAGCGCGAGTGATTGTCCTGCACGAAGCGCGCGCGCACGCCGCCTTCACTGAACCTCGCCTCGTGATAGCTCTCGAGGAAGAAGCCGCGCGCGTCGCGGAAGATGCGCGGCTCGATGCGGATCACGTCCGGAATCGCCGTGGGCTCGAAACGCATCGGCCGAGCTTACGCCGGTTGTGATGCCGCGTCGACGCACGACACCGAGACTCCACTCATGGTCAAGATCGTGTTTGCGCTTGCCGCGCTCTCTCTCGCGCTCGCGGCAACGGTGCGCGCTGACGAGGTCCAGTTCAACAACGGGCGCGCGTACAAGCTCTGGGGCAGCTTCTTCGGTGAGTCGAAGCTGCTCTGGGTCTGGGACTCGACGCCCGCCGAGGGGAAGAAGCAAGTGGATGTCGCGTACTTCCTCGGGATCGGCTACGGCTTCTAGCTGATGCGGAGGCGGCGGCGCTACTGATGCGCGCGTGGCTCGCGAAGGCCGGCGCGTTCGTGCGGGAAGTCTTCGACGAGTGGTCGAAGGACGACGCGCTGAGCCTCGGCGCCGCGCTGGCCTACTACACCATCTTCTCGATGGCGCCGCTGCTGGTGCTGGTGATCGCGATCGTGGGCCTCGTCTTCGGGCGCGCCGCAGCGCAAGGCGAGATCGTCGCCCAGATCCAGGACGCGATCGGGCCCGCGGGCGCGCAGATGATCGAGGGCATGGTCGCGCGGGCGAGTCAGCCCTCGTCCGGCGCGATCGCCACGGTCGTGAGCCTGGTCACGATGTTCTTCGGCGCGACCGGCGTGTTCGGCCAGCTGCAGAGCTCGCTCAACAAGATCTGGGAGGTGCAGCACAAGCGCCGGGGCGGCCTTCGCGGGCAGCTCAGCAGGCGCTTGTCTGCGTTCGCGATGATCCTGGGCATCGGCGTCCTGTTGTTTCTCTCGCTCGCGGCTTCCGCCGCGCTCGCGTTCGTCCACGGGCTGCTCGATGAACGCTTCCCGGTCCTCGGTCAGGTGCTGCCGTTCGCGAACTTCGCGCTCTCCTTCGGCGTGATCACCGCGCTGTTCGCGATGATATTGAAGACCCTGCCCGACGTGCGCATCGAATGGGGCGACGTCTGGCTCGGCGCCGCCGTGACCGCGCTGCTGTTCACGATCGGGAAGGCCCTGATCGCTCTGTATCTGGGCCGCGCTGGAGTCACTTCGGTGTACGGCGCGGCGGGCTCGCTCGTGCTGGTCCTGCTCTGGATCTACTACTCGGCGCAGCTCTTGTTCCTGGGGGCGGAGTTCACCGAGGTGTACTCGCGGCGCTTCGGCTCGCGACAGGGAGAGAAGGAAGAGTGACTCCGGGAAGGGCTCCAATGACGATCGAGCAGGCGACCCGGGTTCAGCGGATCATCTGGGGCATGCTGACGCTCTGGCAGCTGCTCGCGTTCGGCGCGTCCGCCTTCCGGCGCCGCGCGTCGTCGGATGGACGGCTGCGCGAGCTGGGCGCTCGTGCGCTGCAGAGCCCGCCGGAGGCGCGCTTGACCAGGCTGCTCGAGCTCGCGCAGGTTCGCCTCGTCGTGTCACTCGCGCTGAACGAGACGGTTGCCCTCCTCGGCTTCCTGCTGGCATTCCTGAACCGCGAGCCGAGCCGCTTCTGGCCCTTTCTCGGCGTGGCGCTGGCGCTGAACGCGCTCGCGTTCCCGCGGCCCGCGCGGCTCGTCGAGCGCGTGCGCGAGCTCGTGCCGCAGCTCGGCACGCTCGCGCTCCTGCTGGCGCTCGGCGTCGCTTGCTCGTTCCGCGGCGGCGACTTCACGCCGATGGCCAAGGAGCCGGAGACGCCGTGCTCGCGCGAGGCCGAGGCGATCTGCAAGGAGAAGCTCGGCTCCGCCGACATCGGCAACTGCGTCGCGCGCGAGAAGTACCGCTGCGAGCTGCTCGAGCAGGAGCAAGCGAAGGACCCGGCCAAGCCCGCGCCCTGACGCGCCGCGCCGGTGGCGTCACTCGGGTGTCTTCGACAGCTCCTCGCACATGTAGTTCTCGCGCTTCATGCAAGCCTGTCGGTCGGAGCCCGCGAGCTGCTTCTCGCACTTCCGGGCGGCTTGCTTCGCGCAATCGCCGGAGCCGAGCTCGTCTTTGGCCAGATCGGCGGGAGACGCGCAGGCGCTCGCGAGCAGGAATCCGAGAAGCAAAATGCGACGCATCATCTCTCAGGATGTCGCGCGCGACGCTGGGGGTAAAGAGCTAACATGACGTTCATGTTTCTCCGTTCGAGCGCGGCGCTCGCCCTCCTGCTGGGCATCGCGAGTTGCGCGAGCGCTCCCCCGCCGCACGCCAATGGCGCCGCCGGGCGCGAGTACTTCCCGCTCTTGCCCGGCGCGCATTGGTTGTACGAGCTGCACACCGGTCCGTTCTCGCACACCACCTTGGACGTGACCGCGCGCGGCGAGCGCCCGGTCCGCGGCTCCGAGACCGGGATCTTCGTCGTCGAGGAGCGCGCCGCCGGCCAACTGTTCGGCCTCGAGCCTTCCGGGCTGGTCGGCTACCGCGTCGCCGACGGCTACATGACCCGCGTTCCCGCGCTCGAGCTCGGCGCCGACGGCGTGGTGCGGGTGTTCGGGCGCGACGGCGTGATGGTCCTGCCGGTCGATCCGCAGCCCGGTCAGCGCTGGACGGATCAAGTCGCGGTGTTCGACAACACACCGGGTGAGTCGGCGCAGAGCTGGACCGCGCGGATCGAGAACGTCGGGCGCCTGCACGTGCCGGCGGGGACCTTCGACGACGTGATCGTGGTGCGCAGCGAGCAATGGGACCGCGGGTGGCGCGAGAACGAGCCGCTGCACAGCTACGAGGACTACTACGCGCGCGGCGTCGGGCTGATTCGCAGCGTAGCGCACAACCACACGCGCTGGCTGCCGATCGCGGAGATCGAGCAGGAGCTCGTCGAGGTCAGCTTCGACGCGGGCGCTGGCGCGGCCGTCGCCCGCTAGCGGTCACTCGCGAGTCACCCGCCCGCGAGGTCCGCGGGACGGAAGCGGACGTCCGGCACGTTCGCGTCGAGCTTGATCTCGTCGATCGACACGCGCGTGCGCGTCTGGTCGACCACGTCCTCGAGCTCGAGCGCGCTCGCCATCGAGAACTCACCCACGCGCTCCACCTTCGCGGGATCGGCGCGCAGCACCTTGCGCAGTCTTCCGCCCGGCTCGAACGAGTCGACTTGCAGCACGACGCACGTGTCCTGATCGATGGACATCACCACGCGCTCGTAGCTCGACTCCTCGCCCGGCGCCGCTGCGTTCGCGAGCACGTACACCGGGCGGCCTGCGACCTTGGCATCCGGCAAGCGCTCGGCCTGGCCGTGCTTCTGGAACGCGCGCCAGTTCTCGAAGTCGTCGTACGAGAAGTCCGTGCCGAACAGCCCGCTGTTGCTGCGGCCGGCGATGCGGCGCACGCGCCGCTCGTCCGACGACCAGACGTAGAAGTCGCTGGGCCCGTCGGCGCCCTCGATCATCAGCATCGCCGTGCCGCGCATCTCGGGTGGGCGGTCGAAGCGCAGCACGGCGCGCCGCAGCCCGTCGGCGAACTTCTTGCCGAGAACGGCGGCGCGGCTCTTCCGCTCGCCTCCGACGCGGTCGACCTTCACGAATTCCGCGCGGAACGAGAGCGTCGTCTTGGGTGTGTTCCGATCCAAGCAGGCGCGCGCCGGCGCGAGGTCCAGCACCTCGGCGTTCGCGCGCGCCGGCGCTGAAAATGCGAGCAGCAGCGCCACGAGCATCCCCACGTGCGGCCGAGCCATGCGTTCTCCTATAGTACGCGACCCCGTGCGCCGACACGCCC
>DATFUE010000289.1:0-6494 GCA_035261165.1 Myxococcota bacterium | reverse complement strand
ATTCAGCCCGTTGCGCTCAGTCCGAATCTGGGAGAGACCGTGTCGTTCGTGTTCCTGGCGCCGACGCTCTCGCTCTTTCTCGAGCTTCCCGGCGTCGCGGGGGAGAGCTCGGCACCGGGTCACTCGGGCGTCCATGTCGTGCCGGAGCTCGATGGAGCTGCGCTGCTCGGCGCGGCGCTCCGGCCGCCACGCGATCGCGACCGCGCCGCGCCCACTGACGCGAAGTCAGTCAGTTGGAGCTGCAGTTCCCGCGGAGGCCCTCCGCGGGTTATCGTGCGTCCTTGATCCTGCGCTTTGGCGAGTTCGAGCTCGATGACGCTCTGAGTGAGCTGCGGCGCGACGGAGCGCCCGTCGAGATTCAGCCAAAGCCGCTCGAGCTGCTGCTCTATCTCGCCCGTCACCGCGAGCGGGTCGTGCCCAAGCGCGAGCTGCTCGAGCAGGTGTGGCCGGGAGTCGTCGTAGGTGAGGGCGCTCTAACGACGGCGGTGAACACGGCGCGGTCCGCCGTGCTCGACGCCGGCGTCGACCAGCGGGTGATCCGCACGCTGCCCCGCCGCGGGTATCGATTCGTCGCGGAGGTGGCGGAGGCGCCGGCGGCGGGGCCGGCGACGAGCGGCGGCTTCATCGGGCGCGCGGACGCGCTCGCGCGGCTGTGGGCCGCGTTCGAACAGGCGCGCTCGGGAACGGGGGGCGTGGTGCTGCTCGTCGGCGAGCCCGGGATCGGCAAGACGCGCACCGCCGAGGAGTTTCTGGCGGCGGCGCGCGCGTCCGGGGCGCGCGTGCTCTCGGGCTGGTGTCACGAAGGCGAGGGCGCTCCTGCGTACTGGCCGTGGGTGCAAGTACTGCGCACGTTCGCGGCCGAGGTCGGGGCGCGCGGCGTGCCGCGCGCGTCGTTCGAGGAGATCGCGCGACTGGTGCCGGAGCTGGCGGGCGACCCTGTCTCGGCGCGCGATGGCCGCGGGTCCGAGGGCCCGGAGGCGCGCTTCCGCTTCTACGCCGGGGTCGCGGCGTTCCTGCGCGCCGCCTCGCAGCGCGAGCCGCTGGTCGTGTTTCTCGACGACCTCCACTGGGCGGACTCCGCCTCGCTCGGCCTCCTGACGTTCGTGGCGCGGGAGATCCGTGAGTCGCGCATGCTGATCGTCGGCACGTACCGGCCCGAGGACGCGGCGCGCGGCGCACTCACTCAGACACTCGCCGATCTCGCGCGCCGGCCCGAGCACGAGCGCATCGCCCTGGAGGGGCTGGTCCGGGACGAGGTCGCGCGGCTCGTCGCGCGCAGCGGCCGGGTCGACCCCGAGCCCGCGCTCGTCGACGCGATCTGCGAGCGCACCGACGGGAACCCGTTCTTCATCCGCGAGCTGTTGCGCATGCTCGAGGCGGAGGGCCGGCTCACCGGCTCCGAGAGCCGCAACGCCTGGAAGAGCGCGATCCCGCCGGCCCTGAACGACGTGATCGCGCGGCGGCTCGCGCGGCTCTCGGTAGAGAGTCGCGAGCTGCTCGACGCGGCGGCGGTGATCGGGCGCGACTTCGCCCTCGACGTGCTCGAGCGCACCAGCGGAGTGACTCGCGAGGCGATGCCCGGGCTGCTCGGCGAGGCGGAGCGCGCGCGAGAGATCCGCCCGCATCCGACCGATCCGCAGAGCTTCCGCATCGTCCATGCCCTGATCCAGGAGGTGGTCTACGAGGACCTCGGCGCGGCGCGGCGGCGGGCGCTGCATCGCCGCGTGGCGGAGGCGCTCGAGTCACTCGTCGCGGAGCGCCTGGATCCGCCGTTGGCCGAGCTCGCGCACCACTGGTGTCTCGGCGCTTCCGTGGCGGACGCCTCGCGCCTGGCCAACGCGAGCATGCGCGCCGCGCGCGCCGCCCTCTCGCGTCTCGCCTACGAGGCGGCGGCGGCGCTGTGCCAGCGCGCGCTCGCGACCCTCGACGGCCTGCACGCCTCGGCGCCCGACGCCCGCTGCGACTTGCTCCTGCTGCTGGTCGAGGCGGAGTTCGACGCCGGCAACGGCCCGGGCTGGCGAGGGGCGCTGAAGCAGGCCACCGAGATCGCGCGCAGCATCGGCGCCCCGCAGCGCCTCGCGCACGCCGCCATTCACGTGGGCGAGATGGTCACCGGGGTGGTCGACTGGCAATCGGTGGGGCTCTACGAGGAGTCACTCGCGGCCGTCGCCGCGAACGAGGAGACACTGCGCGCGGAGCTGCTCGCCGGGCTCGCGTGTGCGCTGTACTGGTCGCCGTCGGACCGCGAGCGCGTCCGCGAGCTCGCCGACGAAGCGCTCGTGCTCGCGCGCCGGGTCGGGAGCCCCGAGCTGCTCGCGGCGGTGCTGCACAACCGCCACCTCGCGATCTGGGGACCCGACTCACTTGCCGACCGCATGGCGACCTCGACGGAGCTGCTGGAGATCTCGGAACGCCAGCGCTCGCGAACCTGGCTGTACCGCGCGCACCAACGCCACCTGCTCGATGCACTCGAGAGCGGCGACGGACCCGCCGCCGAGCGCGACCTCGCGGCGATCGATCACCTGGGCGCCGAGCTTCGCTATCCGGGTTGGCAGTCCCCAGCGGGCGGCGCGCTGCACGCGCTCCTGGATGGCCGGCTCGACGAAGCCGAGACACTCGCGCGCGGGCGCTTCGAGCTGATCACCCGCGCCGGCTTCTCGAACGCCTCGATGTTCTACGCGGTCCAGCTCGCGGCGGTGCGGCGCGAGCAAGGCCGGCTCGGCGAGCTCGAGGCCGGCCTGCGCTCCCTCGCGGAGCAGCTCCCGAACATGCCGACCTGGCGCGCGACCCTGGCGTTCCTGTACGCGGAGGACGAGCGCGAGGAGCCGGCCCGCGCGGAGCTCGAGCGACTCGCCGGCAAGGACTTCGCGGACCTGCAGCGCGACACGACCTGGCTCACGACGGTCGGGCTGCTCGCGGACGTCGCCGCCTTTCTCGGGGACGCGCCGCGCGCGCGGCTGCTCACCGCCTTGCTCGCGCCGTATGCGGAGCGCGCAATCGTCGTGGGCCCCTCTCTCTCGGTGCCCAGCTCGGTCGCGCGGCCGGCGGCGCGGGCGCTCGCCACCTGCGGCGACTTCGCCGGCGCCGAGCAGCACTTCGAGCAAGCCCTGGTCACCGAGCAGCGGCTCGGCGCGCGCTGTCTCCTGACCCGCACCCGCCACCAGTACGCGGCGATGCTCGCGGAGCGCGGTCGCGCGGGTGACCAGGATCGGGCGCGAGCGCTCGCCGCGCAGGCGCTCTCCGCGGCGGAGTCGATCGGCATGAAGTCCGTCGCCACCCGGGCCCGCGCCCAGGTCGAGGAGCTCGCGGGGGTGATTCCGATCCGCCGCGGGCGCCGGAAGGACGCTTGAAGGGCGGGCTGAGGTGCGGCCGAGCGAATCCTGAGGAAACTCTGAGCCAGCGCTGAGGACTCCTCGGGCTGCCCGCCGTAGCCTCGCGGCATGACACGCTACTCACTCCTCGCGGTCACGTCGCTTTGGCTCCTCACTCTGCCGGCGTTCGCCGACACACCCGCGGGCAAGGCCCCGCCAGGCGTCTCGCAAACCTGGCTCGGCGCCGTGAAGCGCGACATCGAGGCGCGCGAGTATCACTTCTCGCCCACGGACGATGGCGCGCTCTCCGCGCCCAATCGAGCGCGGGATCTGCGCAGCCGCGTGGGCGCTGCAGGCGTCGAAGTGGTCTCGCGCACGAAGGGCGAGCAGGCCTTCAAGCTCGAGCTTCGTCTGGCGCGCATCGGCCGCGAGGGGGCGCTCGCCGACGTGCCCGCGGGCGAAGTGAAGCTGCGCGGCGAGCGCGCCGAGATTCACCGCGTCGGACTGCAGCTCGTGGAGTGGTACGCGAACGACGAGCGCGGCCTCGAGCAGGGCTGGACGATTGCGGCGCGGCCGGCGGAGGACGTGGCCAACGGCCGCCCTTTCGTCCTCGAGCTCGCCTCCACTGGCTCGTTGCGACCGACCCGACGCCCGCAAGACGGCCGCATCGTGTTCGTCGACGGCACCGGCGCGGGCCGGCTCTTCTACGGCGAGCTGGTCGCGAGCGACGCGAACGGCGCGCAGCTCGAGTCACGGCTCGCGGTCGCGGGTGGCCGCGTGCAGATCCTCGTCTCCGATGAGGGCGCGGCCTATCCACTCACGATCGATCCGGTGATCCAGCCGGCGAGCTGGAGCGTCGAGTCGAACGTCGCGAGCGCGTTCCTCGGGTTCTCGATCGCGACCGCCGGCGACGTGAACGGGGACGGCTACAGCGACGTCATCGTGGGCTCGCCGGGTGAGGTGGGGAACCGGGGCAAGGCGTATCTGTATCTCGGCGGCCCCGGCGGCCTGGCGCTGAGTCCCATCTGGACGGGGCAGGGCGTCGCCGCGAACGACTCCTACGGGTCGTCCGTCGCCGCCGCAGGCGACGTGAACAGCGACGGCTTCGGCGACGTCGTGATCGGCGCGCCCGGCAGCAACTCGGGCGCGGGCTACATCGTCGTTTACCTCGGCTCGGCCACCGGCCAGCTCGTGAGCCCGGTCACCGTGAGCGCGACGCAGTGCTTCACCAGCTTCGTCGCGAACTCCCACTTCGGCGCCTCGGTCGCGACCGCCGGGGACGTGAACGGCGACGGCTTCGACGACGTGGTCGCCGGCGAGCCGGGACTCACGATCGACGCCAATCGCTCGGGCGCGGTGTGCATCTACCGCGGCTCGGCAACGGGAGTGTCGGCGGCCGCGCGGTACACCATCTCCGCGTACACCAGCGGTGGGGCGAATCCCGACGACGTCATCCAGTCGCTGGCCTTCGGACAGTCGGTGTCGACCGCGGGCGACGTGAACGCCGACGGCTTCGCCGACGTGATCGTCGGCGCCCCAGCGGCGCACACCGTCTCGAGCCTCGCCGCGGCGGTGGGGGCTGCGTACGTCTTCCTGGGATCCGCCAGCGGCCCGCAAGTTCCCGCGGTTTGGACCCAGCCGGGCGACGACCTCGCCGACGGGGCCGATATCGGCATTTGGGGCTTCGGCTTCTCCGTCGCCAACGCCGGTGACGTGAACGGCGACGGCTTCGCCGACGTCGTGGTGGGCGAGCCCGGCGACGACAGCGCCGCAAACAACGCCGGCGCGGTGTTCATCTTCCACGGATCGGCTTCGGGGATCTCCGTCCCGGCGAGTGACTGCGATCCGTCGAACTTCTTCACCAGCGTGCCCGCGAAGTACTGCGAATTCGGCGTCGCCGCGAACGCGCGCTTCGGCTGGTCCGTGGCGACCGCGGGTGACTTGAACGGAGATGGCTACGCGGACGTCGTCTTCGGCATGCCGGGCTGGGCGAACCCGCTGGGTGGCACGGGAGCCGTGGAATTCCTCTACGGACGCGCAGACGGGAGCTACGTCATCAGCGTTCCGGAACAGATCATGACCAGCGAGCCGGGCGCGACCTATTTCGAGCTCGGCACCGCCGTCGCTACGGCCGGCGACACGGACGGCGACGGCTTCAGCGAGGTCCTGGCCGGCGTCGCCGGTCACACCAACGGGCAGACCAACGAGGGACTCGCGTCGCTCTACCGCGGTACGGGCAATCCGCCGCAGGGCTCGACCCCCTGGAACTTCATACCCGGCAACGCGGCGCGCGCGGGTGACTCGATCGCCACGGCCGACGTCAACGGCGATGCGCGCGCTGACATCATCATCGGCGCTCCCGGCTTCGACAACGGCTTCACGGACCAGGGCGCGGTGTTCGTGTTCAACACCCCGCAGTCCGTGCTCTTCTCCGCGCCGCCTCCGACCACGGCGAACGCCAGCCGCAGTTACTTCGGCAGCACGACCGGCGCCCAGCTCGGGCAATCGGTGGCGCGCGCCGGGGACATCAACGACGACGGCTTCGAAGACGTGATCGCCGGTGCGCCGGGGATCGGCCACGCGTATCTGTTCAATGGCAGCTTCGGCGGCCTGCCCGCCGGGGCGACCCAGGATCTGACCGGTCCCGGCAGCGGGACGCGCTTCGGACAGTCCGTCACGAGCGCCGGAGACGTGAACGGCGACGGACTGGCGGACGTGGTGATCGGCGCGCCCCTGGACGAGACCTCCGGTGCGCTGGCCGACGAAGGCGTCGCGCGCTTGTATCTCGGCAGTGGCGGCGGCCAGCTCGTTCCCTCGGCCTGGTCGGCGCACTCCGGCCAGTCGACCGCGGAGCTCGGCGCCGTCGTATCCGGCGTCGGAGACGTGAACCGGGACGGCTACTCGGACGTGCTCGTCAGCGCCCCGTACTACTTCACCACCGCCGGCTCGTTCAGCTACTCGATCGGCCTGGTCGAGCTGTTCCGCGGCGGCTCCGGCGGCCTGGCGGCGACACCGGTGTGGGTCACAACGGGTGGGGGATCACTCCTCAACCACAACACGATCGGTGCGGACCTCGGCTACATCGGAGACGTCGACGCGGACGGCTTCAGTGACTTCTGGGTCTCGTCGAGCAGCTTTGGACGCTTCACGTCGTCGAACGACGTCTTCGTGTACCGCGGTCAG
>DATFUE010000288.1:0-4803 GCA_035261165.1 Myxococcota bacterium | reverse complement strand
GCGCGAGTCACTCGCCGCCGATTTGCAGCACCGGGCTGGGCTTCTTCTCGAGGAGCCCCGCGTAGAAGTCGTTCCCCTTGTCGTCGGTGACGATGAACGCGGGGAAGTCCTCGACCTCGATGCGCCAGATCGCCTCCATGCCGAGCTCGGGATACTCCTGCACGTCGACCCTGCGGATCGAGTGATCGGCGAGGCGCGCGGCGGGGCCGCCGATCGAGCCGAGATAGAAGCCGCCCCACTTCCGGCACGCGTCGCGCACCGCCTTGCTGCGGTTGCCCTTGGCCAGCATGACGAGGCTCGCGCCCTGACTCTGGAAGAGGTCGACGTACGAGTCCATGCGGCCGGCCGTCGTCGGGCCGAAGGAGCCCGACGCGCGCCCCTCGGGCTTCTTTGCGGGGCCGGCGTAGTAGATCATGTGGTCCTTCAGGTAGGGCGGGAGGCCGAGCCCCTGCTCGAGTCTCTCCTTCAGCTTGGCATGCGCGATGTCGCGCGCGACGATCATCGGGCCGGACAGGGAGAGCCGCGTCGCGACGGGGTAGCGCGTCAGCTCGGCCAGGATCTCGCGCATCGGCCGGCGCAGGTCGATGCGCACGACCTCGCCCGCGAGCTCGTCGGGGTCGACGTCCGGGAGATACTTCGCCGGGTTGGTCTCGAGCTGCTCGAGAAACACGCCGTCGCGCGTGATCTTGCCCAGGATCTGGCGGTCCGCGGAGCACGACACCCCGAGGCCGACGGGGCACGACGCGCCGTGGCGCGGCAGGCGAATCACGCGTACGTCGTGAGCGAAGTACTTCCCGCCGAACTGCGCGCCGATGCCGGTCTCGTTGCACAGCTTCTGGATCTGCTCCTCGAGCGCCGGATCGCGGAACGCGCGCCCGTGCTCGTTTCCGCTCGTGGGCAGATCGTCGAGATAGCGCGCGCTCGCCAGCTTCACCGTCTTCAAGGTGAACTCGGCCGAGGTTCCGCCGATCACCAGCGCCAGGTGGTACGGGGGGCAAGCCGACGTTCCCAGCGTGCGGATCTTCTCGCTCACGAATTGGAGCAGTGACTCGGGATTGAGGAGCGCCTTCGTCTCCTGGTACAGGAACGTCTTGTTCGCGGATCCGCCGCCCTTGGCGAGAAACAGGAAGCGGTAGTCGTCGCCCGGCTCGGCGTAGATCTCGATCTGCGCGGGCAGGTTCGTCCCCGTGTTGCGCTCGGTGTACATGTCGAGCGCCGCCATCTGCGAGTAGCGCAGGTTGCGGCGCTGGTACGCCTCGAAGATGCCGCGCGAGAGTGACTCGGCGTCGTCGCCGGGCGTGAGCACGTTCTGTCCCTTGTAGGCGACGACGATCGCGGTGCCGGTGTCCTGACAGCTCGGCAGCACGCGCCCCGCGGCGATGTTCGCGTTGGTCAGCAGCTCGAACGCGACGAAGCGATCGTTCTCGCTCGCCTCCGGGTCGTCCAGGATCTTGGCGAGCTGCGCGAGGTGACCGGGGCGCAAGAGGTGCGACACGTCGTCGAGCGCCTCGCGCGCGAGCAGCTCGAGCGCGCGCGGATCCACGGACAGGATCTCGCGCTCCCCGAACCGGCGGGTCGAGACGAAGTCGCGGGTGAGTTGCCGGTACGGGGTCGCGTCGTGGCCGTGCTCGAAGATCGGCTGGTAAACGAAGTCGGGCATGCGGCGGACTATAGCTCGCGAAACATCAGGACCGCCGAGGCCGGGCAGAGGCCTGCGAACTCGCGCGACGCGGCGATTCGCGGTGGAGCGAGGCTTCGCTCGAGGCGCGCGTAGCCGCGGCGCGCGAAGAAGCCCTGCTCGTGACGATGGGCTGCGGCGAGGAGTGTCCCTTCGTGCCGGGACTGGTGCGCCTGGAGTGGAACCTCGCGGACCCGAAGGGCGCGTCGGCGGAGTCGGTGCGCGCGATCCGCGACGAGATTCGCGCGCGTGCTCGAGCTGATCCGCGCGCACGGCTGGGCGCGAGACGCGCGCTGAGCGCTCGGACGCGCGTCTCCCGCGCTGGGCTATGCTGCACGGATGCGCGGCACCCGCATCGTCTCCGTGGCGACCTACGAGCGGGTGCTCCCCGTCTCGGTCGAGCGGATCTGGGAGAACGTGCTCGACTGGGAGCACCTGCCGGGGCTGCACCGCGACGCGTTCGCTTCGGTGCGGCGCATCGACTCCGGCGACTACGGGTGGAGCGCCTACGTGCGCGCGCGCGGCGGGCCGGACGCGCCCGAGATGACCGTTCAAGTCGCGCTCGAGCGCGAGAAGCTGCGCTACGTCACCGCGACGATCGACGGCCCGGGGAAGGGCACGGAGATCTGGACCTCGCTCACGCCCAAGGGCGAGCACGAGACACACATCCGTGTCGAGTTCCTGGTGCCCGACGTGTCGCCCGAGCGCGTGGCGACGCTCGGTGAGGCCTATCGCCGCTTGTATGCGCGGCTCTGGGACGAGGACGAGGCGATGATGGTGCGGCGCGCGCGCCTGCTCGCGAGCGCCCGCGGCCCGAAGCCGGAGCGCAGCATGCGGCTCGAGCTCGGGTCACTCGACGACGTGCGCGCCAAGCTGCCGCTGGTGGTCGAGATGGCCGGGCGACCCTGGCGGATCGTGGCGCTCGACGACGACCTGGTGGTTCACGCCGCGGTCTGCCCGCACTTCCTGGGTCCGCTCGAGGAGGCGCCGCTCGACGGCTCGACCGTCGAGTGCCCCTGGCACCGTTACCGCTTCGACGTCCGCAGCGGCCGCAGCTGCGACGGCCGCGGCCTGCGCCTCGCGCCCGCGCCGCGCCTCGCGATCGACGCGAAGCGGCGCGTCGCCCTCACTCTCGACTGACGGCCCTCATCTTTCGAGGTCTGAGCGCGCGCTTCTCCTATTTTTCGCCTTGCGGAGTGCCTCTTTTGAAGCAGGGGCCGCATCAGGGTCGAATTCTCGACCAGAAAGGTGATATCTTCGGGCCATCCATGCCCTCAACTGCTCGACGGACACCCTGAAGTCTGCAATCATTGGTCGAAATCGAGGACCAATCCGAATTCGGAGCTGAAAAGTGGCCCAGAAAATCACGAGCGGCGGCGAGAAGCTGGTTCAGTGCCTTGAAAGAGAGGGGGTCCAGTACATATTTGGGCTCTCCGGCGGGGCTGCGATGCCCATGTTCGACGCCTTGGTCGACTCCAAGATCAAGCTGATCCTCGTGCGCCACGAACAGGGCGCGACCCACATGGCAGACGGCTATGCGCGCTCGACCGGCAGGCCCGGCGTGGTGCTCGTGACCTCCGGCCCCGGCGCGACCAACACCGTGACGGGGCTCCTGACCGCGCAGATGGACTCCGCGCCTCTGATCGTGATCTGCGGTCAGACGAACGCGGTGAACCTGGGCAAGGACGCATTCCAGGAGGCGGACGTCACCGGCATCACCTACCCGCTGGTGAAACACTCGTATCTGATCAAGAACGCCGCCGACATTCCGCGCATCGTGCGCGAGGCGTTCCACATCGCGACCACCGGGCGCCCGGGGCCGGTGCTGATCGACGTGCCCAAGGACATCGGGCAGGGGCCGTGCTCGGCGCCGTTCACGGACGCGCTCGACCTGCCGGGCTACACCGTTCCGAGTCGGGGCAACGTCGAGGCGATCGCGCGCGCCGCGCGCTACCTGCGCGAGTCACGCCGCCCGGTGCTCTACGTCGGGCACGGCGCGGTGATCTCGGACGCGGGCAAGGCCATCACCGCGCTGGCCGAGAAGCTGCGCGCGCCCGTGGTCAACACGCTTCTGGGCAAGGGCGCCGTCGACGAGACGCACCCGCTCCACCTGGGCATGCTCGGCATGCACGGCACCGCGTACGCGAACAAGGCGGTCGTGGACTGCGATCTGATCATGTCGATCGGAGCGCGCTGGGACGACCGCATCACCGGTCGTGTCTCGGATTTCTGCACGCGCGCGGTGAAGATCCACGTCGACATCGACGCGGCGGAGTTCGGCAAGATCATCCAGCCCGACGTCGCGATTCACGGCGACGCGCGGCTCGTGATCGAGGACCTCGTCCCGCAGGTCGAGATCGCCGACACCAAGGAGTGGCTCGGCCAGATCGCCCGCTGGCGCAGGCAGTACCCGCTCAAGTACCCGAAGCAGGGGGGCCTGCGCGCGCAGCACGTGCTCGACCGGCTGAACGAGCTCACGCGCGGCGAGGCGATCCTCACCACCGACGTGGGCCAGCACCAGATGTGGGCGGCGCAGTTCTGCCTCGCGCGCACCAACCGGCACTGGATCACCAGCGGCGGCGCGGGGACGATGGGCTTCGGCTTCCCGGCGGCGATCGGCGCGCAGTTCGCGAACCCGAAGAAGAAGGTCTGGGCCATCGTCGGCGACGGCGGCTTTCAAATGACCTGCTCCGAGCTCGCGACGGCCTGCGTGAACAAGCTCCCGGTGAAGTGTCTGATCATCAACAACAACTATCTGGGCATGATCCGGCAGTGGCAGGAGATGTTCTACGACAACCGCCTGTCCGGCGCGGATCTCGAGGGCAACCCCGACTTCGTGAAGCTCGCGCAGGCGTACGGCGCGAGGGGCCTGCGCATCCGCCGGCCGGCCGACGTCGACCGCGTCCTCGCGGAAGCGCACGCCTGGGACAAGGGGCCGTGCATCGTCGTCGCCGAGGTGGTGAAGGAGGACAACGTCTTTCCGATGATCCCCGCCGGCGCCTCGCTCTCCGAGATGCTGATCGAGAAACCCAAGCAGCGGCTCGAGAAGCCGAGCGGGAGCACCTGATGTCCGCGGCCGAAGTCACTCCCGCGGCCGCGGCGCAGCGCGCGCCGCTCCACACCAT
>DATFUE010000287.1:0-3067 GCA_035261165.1 Myxococcota bacterium | reverse complement strand
GACTCGCGTCTCTTGCCCGCGCTCGCGCTGCTGCTCGGGCTGGGCTTCCTGACCAAGGCAACCGCCGCGCTGCTCGCGATCCTTGCGCCGATCGCCGTCTGGCTCGTGATGCACGACAGCGTTCGGCTCGCGCTGCGTCCGGCGGTGATCGTCTGGGGACTCGTCGCGGCGGCAGTCGGGCTCTCGTGGTACGCGGCGATCCTCGCGCTCGTGCCCGGATCGGGCGCGATGTTCAGCGCGCTCCTGCTGTCACCGTTCGGTGTACAGGTGGGGGGCGACGCGCGGCACCTGCGCGAGCTCTGGTACTACTGGCCGCGCTTCCCGGTGGTCACGGCGCCGGCCGGCCTCCTCCTGCCCTGGCTGGTATACGAGGGCTGGAGACGGCGCTTCTGGCGGGACGACGCGCGGCTCCGGTTCTTCGCGACGAGCTTCGTCACGCTCCTGCTCGCCTGGACGCTCATCCCGCAGAAGCAGATGCACTATCTGCTGCCGCTCGTGCCGCTGCAGGCGGTCGTGGCCGGCCGCTTGCTCGAGCAGCGCTTGTTCGACGCGCGCGCCTAGGCCCAGAGGCGGACGATCTTCTCGCAGCGCTCGATGCGCCCGGCGTCGCCCTCGATCACGCGGCGCGCCTGCGCCTCGAGCTCGAGCATCTTCACGTGGATCCAGCGCGCGGCGAGCTCGATGCGCTGGGGCGCGTGGTCGGCCTGGCGCAGGAGCTCCGAGGCGACGATCACCGCGATCACCATCTCCGCGACCGCGCGCGCCGACAGCAGCGCGTAGCCGAAGTCACTGAGCAACGCGTGCGACGAAGCCTCGATGCGCTCGATGCCCGCGATCACGCGCGCCGCGAACGGCGCGAGCACCGGCGACGCGAGCGCGCCCAATTCCTTGCGCAGCTCTTCGAACACGATGCCGAGGGCACCCTTCCCGATCTCCTTCAGTGCGAAGCTGACCTGGATCTCGCTCGTGCCCTCGTAGATCGTGGTGACGATGCCGTCGAGGTGCAGCTTCCCGACGCTGCTCTCCGCCATGAAGCCGATGCCGCCGTGCACCTGGATCGCCGCGCGCGTGATCTCGTCGCAGCTCTCGGTCGCGAGGAACTTCGCGAGCGGCGTGAGCAGTCGGATCTGGATCTGATTGCGTTCGAGCACGTGCTCCAGCCCCGCCCGCTCACTGGCGCTGGCGGCCTTCTCGCGCTCGAGCGACGCGCGCAGCGCGTTCGAGTGATCGATAAGGGTCGAGACGCGATACAGCAGCGCCCGGCTGCCCTCGAGCGCGACGATCATGCGCGAGAGCATGTTCTTCATCAGCGGCTGATCGCCGATCGGCATGCCGAACTGCTTGCGCTCGCGCGAGTAGCGCACCGCCTCCTCGACCGCGGCCTCGGCGATGCCGATGCCCTGTGCCGCGACGCCGAGGCGCGCATTGTTCATCAGGTCGAGCATCGCCTTGAAGCCGTCGCCCTTGGTGCCGATGCGCCAGGCTTCCGCGCGCGTGAGGCGAATCACCGCCGTCGGCGAGCCGTGCAGGCCGAGCTTGTGCTCGAGCCGCTCGACGAACACGGCGTTCTTCTTTCCGTCAGGCAACACGCGCGGACAGATGAACAGCGACAGGCCCTTCGTCGTGCCCTTCGACTGCTCGAAGGTCTCGGCATCGCGCGCGAGCACGAGGTGGATCCCGGCGCCGCCGTTGGTGATGAAGATCTTCTGGCCGTCGAGGAAGCAGCGCCCGTTCTCCTCGACCGCGCGCGTCGTGATGCCGCCCAGGTCTGAGCCCGCTTGCGGCTCCGTGAGATCCATCGCGCCCTGCAGTTCGCCCGAGACGAAGCGCGGGAGATAGAGCTCCTGCAGCGCCTCGGGCGCGTACTTCTGGATGTCCTCGGCGACGCCCGCCTGAAGCCCGATCACGGTCATGAGCGCGGCGTCGGCGCGCGCGACCATCTGGATCAGGACGTTCGCGATGAACGACGGCAGCTCGAAGCCGCCGAAGCGCTCCTTCACGCCGACGCTGACCAGGCCCGCTTCGCGCAGCGCCTCGTAGCCGCGGCGCACGTGCTCGGGTTGGATGACCTCGCCGTTCTCGAGCCGCGCGGGCTCGAACCAGCCGGCGCGCGCGTCGGGCTCGAGCTTGGCGCAGATGTCGGCGCAGGTCTCGAGCAGGGTGCGGAGCGCGCCGCGCTCCGCCGCCACGTCGGCCCCGTCCCCCTTGCGGCGCGTGTAGAAGTCGTCCCAGTCGACCAGCTTCTCGAGGTACAGCAGGACCGAGTCGTGGAGATAGGCGGGCATATGACCTCACAAGAGTTGTGGCTATGATCGCCGGGCTCCCCAGCGGAGGTTAGCGCATGTACGTCGGTAGGATCGTCGCCGTCGGGCGCACCCGAGCGGGCGCCAACGCGGCGCTGTACCGGGTGTCGTCGCGCTCGTTTCCGAACCGCATGGCCGTCGAGGTCGAGGGGCGACTCGCCGTCGTGCCGCGACCGGGTCACGAGGGAGACCTGCACAAGAATCCCTACATCGCCTACAACTGCGTGCGGGTCGCGGGCGAGCTCGCGATCGCGACGAACGGCAGTCAGACGGATCCGATCGCGGAGAAGCTCGCGCTCGGCGTGCCGCCGCGCGACGCGCTGGCGAGCGTGCTGCTCGCGCTCGACTTCGAGCAGGACGCGCTGCAGACACCGCGCATCGCCGGCATCGTGCATTGCTCTGGCGACGTCGGCTGGCTCGCGATCGTGCGCCACGACGCGCTGGTGGTGAAGGCGGTGCCGCTCGAGCCGGGGCGCGCGTGGTACGTCGCGACCTATGAACACGACGACGTGCGCGCGGCGCAGTGTGTGGACTTCGACGCCGCGGACGCGGAGGCGTGCGCGCGCTTCGCCGTGGACGGCGGCGCGTTCGCGGACCTGGAGAAGCCCGTCACTGCGGCGGCGGCGCTCGCCTCGAGCCGCGGCTTCCGTCTGGGCACGTTTCTCGTCAATCCGTCGTAGGGGCGCGCCGATGAGGATGCAGATGCGTCCTCCCGTCAGATGGTCGCGTGGGCACCCTACCCACGCTCCGGACAGATGGTCGCG
>DATFUE010000286.1:0-4361 GCA_035261165.1 Myxococcota bacterium | reverse complement strand
GATCGGAGTAGGGCGCGGCCGCGAGCAGCGCGAGCTCGAGCACGCCGGCCTCGATCCGCTTGCGCTCCTCGTTCAGGAGGTCGAGCTCGAGCGCCGCGCGGCGCGCGGACGGCTCGTCGGCGGCCAGCAGCAGCTCGACCGCCTTGTGGGCGCTGCCCAGGCGGCCGGAGGCGTTGATCCGCGGTCCGATCTTGAAGGCCACGTCGTCGCCCTCGAGGCGCTGGCCGTCGAGCTTGGCGATCGCGAGCAGCGCACGCAGGCCGTGGTTCTTCGAGGCCTGCAGCGCGCGCAGGCCGTAGTGCACCAGCACGCGGTTCTCGTCCACCAGCGGCACGACGTCGCAGACGGTCGCGATCGCGACGTAGCTCAGCGCCTCGACCAGGAACTCGCGCAGCTCGGCGCGCACCATCTGCGAGCCGGAGAGCTCGACCGAGAGGCCCCAGGCGAGCTTGAAGGCGACCGCGCCGCCGCACAGCTCGCGGAAGGGGTACTGCGAGCCCGCGAGCTTGGGGTTGATGATCGCGAGGGCGGGCGGGAGCTCGCCCGAGCGCGGCGGTTCGTGGTGGTCGGTGACGATCGTGTCGATGCTCAGCGCCGCGAGCTCGCGAATCGTCTCCAGCGAGGAGGTGCCGTTGTCGACGCTGATCACGACGCTCGCGCCGACGGCCTGGGCCTTCGCTATCGAGTGCTTGCCGAAGGCGTAGCCGTCGGTGAAGCGGTTGGGGATGTGCCAGTGCGCGCGCGCGCCGACCAGCGCCAGGAGGCGCATCAAGAGCGTCGTGCCCGTCACGCCGTCGACGTCGAGTCGCCGTGCACCAGGATCGTCTCGCGGCGCTCGATCGCGCGCGCCAGGCGCGCCGTCGCGGCCTGCATGCCGGGCAGCAGGGCCGGATCGTGCAGCGCCCCGAGCTTGGGATCGAGGTGGTCGAGCACGCGCTCGGACTCGGCGAAACCCCGTGCGGCGAGCAGGGCCGCCAGCGCGGGGTGGAGCCGGTGCGCGCGCACGAGGTCCTCGGCCAGCGCGGGGTCGGGATCGCGCAGCCTCCAGTGGTTCGGCGCGGCGAGGAGGGGCGGCATGCGCGGCGCAGCGTAGCAAGTGCGCGCGCGCAGTTCAGCGCGCAGCGCGCAGGACGCCTTCGCGATCGACGTCCGCGTCTTCGCCCGTCCCGCCGGGGAGACCGTCGCGGCCGAGCGAGCGCAGCGTCGGCCGGAGCTCGCCGCGCCCGGGAGGCGCGTAGCTCCAAGGGTGGCCCCAGGGATCGGGTTCGCGCGCGGCGGTCCCGCCGAGCGCCTCGAGCGAGCGCGGGTACTCGCCCAGGTGGCTCGCGGACCACGCCTCGAGCGCCTTCGAGAGCTCGAGGATCTGCGTCTGCGCCGCCGCCTGGCGCTGGCGCACGACGTTGCTCATCAGCCCGGGCCCGAGCACGAAGTGGTAGAGCGACCAGAGGACGAGCGCGGCGAAACCCACGAGGCCGCCGAGCAGGATCCACACGGCGGATCTCTGCGGAGTCTCGCCCATTTCAGCGATCCTCGGGCGCCAAGTGGGTCGCGTGCACGTCCTCGTCGGCTCCACTGCCGCCCGGCAGGCCGTCGCGGCCGAGCGAATAGACATCCGGCATGGGCAGCTCCGGGGTCGGAGGCTTGTAATGGTACGCGCGGTCCCAGGGGTCGCGCGGCAGTTCGCCTGCCTCGCGCAGCAGCGTGTGGCCGTGCCGGTCCGGCTGCACGAGCGCCTCGAGCGAATCCGGGTACTTCCCGCCGTGCGAGTCTGCGTACTCTCCCAGTACCACGCACAGGAACTTGACATCCGCCCGCGCCCTTGCCTGCTGCGCGCGCTCGGCCCTGCGCACCAGCTGGGGGATCACCAGCGTCGCGACGAGCCCGAGCACCACGATCGCAACGAAGCAGCCGGCGGCCCCGAACACGATCCAGAGCACGTACTTCTTCTTCGGCTCGCCGCGTTCGTCCGTCGGAAAGGCCCACTGGCCGGAAGGCACGGGCTGCGGAGCTGGGAGTTCGGGCGGAGTCGTCGGCGCGCTCATCGGCGGAGCACCTCGAGCGCGACAGGCTACCCGGCGCGCGCTCAGCGATCGAGTTGCAGCGTGTCGCTGTCGATGTCCGCGTTCTCGCCGTCGCCGCCGGGCTTGCCGTCCGCGCCGAGCGTCGTGATGCGCGGGTTCGTATGCGCCGTCGTCGGAGGCTCGTACCCGAACGCGCGGTTCCACGGGTCGAGCGGGACCTCGCGCCGCTCGCCGAAGTACGTCTTGCCGTCGGCCTTCGGCAACACCAGCGCGGCGAGCTGCTCCGGGTAGGCGCCGTTGTGCTCGTGCGCGTAGACGAGCAGCGCCTCCTGGATCCACTTGATGTCGATCAGCGCCCTTCCGCGCCGCACCTCGACCGTGCTCGAGTGCGCGAGCACTCCACTCAGCGCCGAGGGGCGGACCCAGCGGATCACGAACAGTGCGCCGAGCGTGATCGCGCAGGTCAGCAGCGCACCGACGAGCCAGCTCCGCAGCGTCGATTGCGGCTGTTGCTGCGCCGAGCCGGTGAGCTGGGGGGCCATGGAGGCCCACAAGATAGCAGGAGTCTTAAGAACCTGTAATGTTGGTCGGGATCGCGCTCAGGGAGCCCGCGGGAGGGCCTCGCTGTCGATGTCCGCGTCGCTCCCGGTGCCCCCTCGGACGCCGTCCGCGCCGTACGAGACGATCCGCGCCCGCGGCCGCACCTCGGTGGGCGGCTCGTAGACGAACGGATGACCCCATCCGTCCCGCGGCATGCGCCCGTGATACCGGACGAGGTAGGGGCTGTTGAGCGCCTCCTTCGCGAACCACGCGTCGAGATCTCGCGGGTACGCCTGCACGTTCCCCGAAGCGAAGTCGTCCAGCGCACCCATGAGCGTCCGGATGTCCGCTGCGGCCCGCTTCCTGTAGGAAGCATGCAACTGCTTCTGCGAGGCGTACATGAACGGGATCGCCAAGAGTGCCAGCACGATGACGATCGAGAACAGAGTGCGCGTGCCCGCCGATCCTCTCATCCGTCAGCCCTCGTTCAACGCTCCGGTTCGCGGAGCTGTTCGCTGTCGATGTCCGCGTCGTCTCCCGTTCCTCCGAGTTTACCGTCGGCGCCGAAGGACCACACATGCGGCTCGGGGTGCTCGGGAGTCGGCGGCTCGTACAGGTACTCGCGCTTCCAGGGGTCCACCGGGATCCTCCCGTTGAAGCCCTCGAGGTAGGCATTGCCGTTGGTGTCGGGCATGACGAGCGGCTGGAGCGTGCTCGGGAACCTGCCACTGTTGTTGATCGCGTACTCGTCGAGCGCGCGGACGATCGCACTCATGTCGGCTTGGGCCTTGTTGGAGGTGTCGATGAAGCCACATCGAATTGGGATCATCTGAAGCGCAAAGGCAAGCAGCACCACAACTCCGAGCACCACCCAGTGCCAGTAGCGCTTCTTCCTCGGCCCACCGGTCTCGCAGCACTCCTTCATCGCGTCTGCATCCACAACTCGTCGCTGTCGATGTCGGCACAGTCGCCCTCTCCACCGACCTTGCCGTCCGCTCCCAGCGACACGACCCGCGGGCGCGGGTGCTCGGGCGTCGGGTCCAGGTAGAGATAGGGCCGCTTCCACGGATCGAGCAGCAGGTTCCCCGCGGCATCGCGCAGCACGCACACGCCGTTCTCGCGGCTCACCGACGTTCCGCCGAACTCCTTCGCAGGCAGGAAGAAGCGCAGCACGAGGCACGCGCCGAGGACGGCCGTTCCGGCCCAGACCACGTGCTGCAGTCGTCGTTCCGCCGCTTCCACGGCCGGTCCGACGCCCGGCTCAATGCTTCTCTTCCCAGCTCTTCACGTCGGTCGACTCGCCGTCGCCGCCCTCGCGCTTGTCGCGGCCGAGCGTCCAGACGCGGGGCTTCGTCTCGCCCGGGCCGGGCTTGGCGTACTGGTAGCCGTTGTTCCAGGGATCCTTGGGCGGGCTCTTGGGGTCGAGCTGGGTGAAGCCGCGCGAGTCGGGCACCCAGAGTGCGCCGAGGTTGTCGGGGTACCTGCCGTTGGCCTCGTGGTAGGCCTCGAGCGCGGCGAGCACGAGCTGGATGTCCTCGCGCGCCCTGGCGCGCTTCTCCTCGGCGAACTTGTGCGCGTAGTGGGCGCTGAACCAGGCCGCGAAGGCGCCGATGGCGGAGACGAGGACCACGCAGCCGACGAGCCCGCGCACCGCGAGCGTCGCGTTGGGCGAGCGCCGCGGCTCGGCGGTCGGGGGAGGAACGGGAGCGGGGTCGCTCATGGCGCGGCCGGGCCATCATCCAACCTTTGCGCGAGTGTTCCAGTCCGGGCTGCTCGGCGCTTGTCGCGCGAGGGCTCGCG
>DATFUE010000285.1:0-10178 GCA_035261165.1 Myxococcota bacterium | reverse complement strand
CGCTACGCGCGCCTGCGGCCGGACATGACCGTCGACGAGGCCATCGGCTATCTGCGCCGCCAGGCGCGCACGAACCTCGAGGTGATCTCCTACCTGTACGTGATCGACGATCAGCAGCACCTGCTCGGGGTCGTGTCGTTCCGCGAGCTGTTCGGGTCGCCGCCGGAGCGCACGGTGCGCGAAGTGATGCGCCGCGATCTGGTGACGGTGCGCGAGGACCAGGACCAGGAAGAGGTCAGCAAGCTGTTCTCCGAGAACGACCTGATCGCGATCCCCGTCATCGACGCCGAGGGCCACATGAAGGGCATCGTCACGGTCGACGACATCGTCGACGTCGTGCAAGCCGAGGCCACCGAGGACATCCAGAAACTCGGCGGTATGGAAGCCCTCGACGAGCCCTACCTGGACATCGCGTTCAGCCGCATGTTCCGGCGCCGCGCGGGCTGGCTGTCGGCGCTGTTTCTCGGCGAGATGCTCACCGCGTCGGCGATGGCGTTCTTCGAGGACGAGATCGCGCGCGCGCTCGTGCTCACTTTGTTCGTGCCGCTGATCATCTCGAGCGGCGGTAACTCCGGGTCACAGGCCTCGACTCTCGTCGTGCGCGCGATGTCCCTGGGCGAGGTGCGGCTCGTCGATTGGTGGCGCGTGGTGCAGCGCGAGTTCGCCACCGGGCTCGCGCTGGGCGCGGTGCTCGGCTCGATCGGCTTCCTGCGCATCGTGCTCTGGCAGGCGGTGTCGCCGCTGTACGGCGAGCACTTCATGCTGGTCGCGATCACGGTGGGCATGAGCCTGCTCGGCGTCGTGATGTTCGGAACGCTGGCGGGCTCCCTCTTGCCGTTCGTCTTGCGGCGCCTGAACGTCGACCCGGCGAGCGCGTCGGCGCCGTTCGTGGCGACGCTCGTAGACGTCACCGGTCTGGTGATCTATTTCAGCGTCGCGAGCCTGATCCTGCACGGCACTCTTCTCTAATTGATCTTCGTTCGCCTGCGGCTCACTGCGCGCGGCTGCGCCGCTTGCGGGCCTCGCTCGGGACGGCCCTCGCTCGGCCGTCGCGTTGTTCAGCAGCGGGGTCGAGAAGATTCGGAGTGACCAAGCTCAGTCACTCAGTCAAACCCCGCGGGAGCCCGGCGGGGGCCGGAGCCGGCTGAGGGGGTCCCGTACTCGGGGCGACCGCCGAAGCGGCGACGGACACCAGCCGGGCGGCGCTACGGGATCCGAAACGCTGCAGACCGAGCGCTCGCCGGATGCCGACGAGTCTTGTTGATCTACGCTCGCCTGCGGCTCGCTGCGCGCGGCCTTCCGATGATCGCGTGGCTACCCACGCTCTGCCGCTTGCGGGCCTCGGTCGGGACGGCCCTCGCTCGGCCGTCGCGTTGTTCAGCAGCGGGGTCGAGAAGGCTCGGAGTGACCAAGCTCAGTCACCCACTCACTCGAACCCCGCCGGAGCCCGGCGGGGGCCGGAGCCGGCTGAGGGGGGTCCCGTACCCGGGGGGACCCCCGAAGCGGCGACGGACACCGCCCGGGCGGCGACACGGAATCCGAAAAATGCAGCCCGAGCGCTCGCCGGATGCCGACGAACCTCAGGCGTACCCGCCGGGTGAGGAGGCGCCGGCGAGGCGCGGGCGGCGAGTCAGATTGGTCTACGCTCGGCTCCGCCTCTGTGCGCGGCGGGCGCCGCTCGCGGGCTCGGCTCGAGGCGGCTCTCGCCTCGCCTCTTTGTCAGAGCTGAGCAGCGGCGGGGATGATCTCCTTCCCGAACGTCTCCAGCGGGCCGATCTCGTGCGCGTTCGGGAGATTGAAGATCGCCTGGTCGATGCCGATCGAGGCGAGCTCGCGACAGGTCTTCACGAGATCGGCCGCGGACTGTTTCCCCGGCGCGAGCCACGCCGTGCCGAGGGTGGTCTTCTCGATCGCGGCGAAGTCGCGGCGCTCGGTGTCGCAATGGCGCCGCAGCACGTCGAGCTTGCGGCCGAGCCCGTCGGGGCCGAGGAACGCGAACAGGTTGCACGCGTCGGCGTAGCGCGCGACCAGGCGCAGCGTCTTCTTTTCTCCGCCGCCGCCGATCAGGATCTTCGGCCGCGGGTGCGAGAGCGGCGCGGGCACGCACAGGGTCTCGGCGAGCTTGTAGTGCTTGCCCACGAACGGGGCGACCTTGCCGGACCACATCTGCAGGGCGATGCGCAGGGTCTCTTCCAGGCGCTCGAAGCGCTCCGCGAGCGGCGGGAACGGAACGCCGAGGCCCACGTGCTCGCGCTCGAACCACGCGGCGCCGATGCCCAGATATGCGCGCCCGCCCGAGAGCACGTCGAGCGTCGTCACGGTCTTCAGCAACACCCCCGGGTGTCGGTAGGTGACGCCGGTGACCATCGTGCCGAGCTTCGCGCGCCGAGTGACTCCGGCGAGATAGGAGAGCGTCGCGTAGCCCTCGAGCATCTCCTGCTCGGCCGCGCCGACCATCGGGATCTGGAACAGGTGGTCCATGACCCAGATGCTCGCGAAGCCGGCGCCGTCGGCGGTCTGCGCGATCTCGCGCAGCTTCTGCGCCAGTACGGCGGGCCCGCCGGGCCAAGTGAAAATGGGAATTTGCAGACCGATTCTCATGTCTTCTCCGTTCGCCTGCGGCTCACTGCGCGCGCCTTCCCGATGATCGCGTGGGTACCCTACCCGCGGCTCTCACCTCGCCACCTGTCACTCCAGTCATGTGACCGCCTCGAGGGCGCGGCGGATCCAGCGGCGATAGACCTCGAGCGGCTGCGCGCCGGTGATCGCGACGTCGTTGCCGACCATGCGCACCGCGGGCACGCCGCCGACGCCGAGCTCGACGGCTTCGTTGTGCTCGTCGCTCACGCGCCGCAGCAGCTCAGGCTCGGCCGCGCGCGCGAGCTCCGCGGGGGGGAGCTCGGCTTCGCCCCAGAGCGCGGCGAGGGTGCGCGCGTTCGAGATGTCCCGGCTCTCGACGAAGTAGGCGTGGAGCAGCGCGCGGTGCATGCGCTGGAACGCGCCCGGCCCGAGCGTCGCCGCCGCCTTCGCGACCAGGTGCGCGGGCACGCTGTGCGAGGGGGGTCCCTCGTCGCTCGCCCAGGTGTGGAACTCCGCCGCGGGCTCTTCCTCGGCCGCGCGCTGCCACAGCTCGGTGTAGCGCCGGAACTTCGCGAGATCGCGTCCCGGCTCCGGCTCGGGGCGGAGCAGGTAGCTGCGCCAGCGCAGCTCGACGTCGGCGCCGAACTCTTCCTCGATCCGCTGCAGGCGCGTCGCGGCGACGTTGCACCACGGACAGAGATAGTCGGACCAGACGTCGAGCGCGACGCGGCTCAACTCACTTCCCCGGAATGATCTCTCGCTCGCGCGCCCAGAAGAGCGGCGAATTCGCGAGGTCGATGAACTTGCGCTCGTCCTCGAGCAGGATGCGGCCCGCCTCGGCGCCCGCGGAGCTCGCCATCGCCTCGGCGATGTCCGCCTCGCTCTTCCACCACAGCTCCGCGACCCCGTCGTAGCCCTCCGGTCCGCCGCGCGTCGCGCGCAGCGAGTCGGCGGCGTCGCCGATCAGTGTATGCGTCTGGACGTAGCGCTGGATGCGCAGCGCGGCGGCTTGCTTGCGCACCAGGGGCGCGTGCGTCCCGAACCAGTACGCCTGGAACTGCTCGCGCGACAGGCTGGGAAGCCGGCGCAGACAGAAGCTGAGCTTGACCATGCCCGCGAGCGTATCACGGGCCGCCGACCTCACGGGCGTCGCTCAGTCCTTGGGGAGGAGCGGCTCGAAGCGCGCCTTGTCGGTGGCCTTCGCGTACGCGTCGCGGGGGTCGATGCGCTTTGCCGAGACGAGCTCGAAGAGCGCGTCGTCCATCTGCTGCATGCCGTCGGCTTTGCCCTGCTGGATGAACGAGCCGAGCATGCCGAAGTTCGCCTCGCGGATGATGTTCGGCAGCGCCTTCGTCTTCAACAGGATCTCGTTCGCGGCGACGCGGCCCTTGCCGTCCGAGGTCGGCAGCAGGAGCTGCGCGACCACGCCTCCGAGTGACTCGGCGAGCGACAGGCGGACCTGTGACTGCTCGTCCGACGGGAACGTGTCGATGATGCGGTCGATGGTCTTGGGCGCACTGTTCGTGTGCAGCGTGCCGAAGACGAGCATGCCCATCTCGGCGGCGGTCAGCGCGAGTGAGATCGTCTCGTAGTCGCGCATCTCGCCGACCAGCACGACGTCGGCGTCCTGGCGGATCGCGGCGCGCAGGCCCGGCCCGAACCCCTTGGTGTGCGAGCCGACCTCGCGGTGGGAGATCACGCTCTTCTTGTTCTCGTGCACGAACTCGATCGGGTCCTCGAGCGTCAGGATGTGCTTCGAGTAGCTGCGGTTGATCTTGTCGACGATCCCTGCCAGCGTGGTCGACTTGCCGGAGCCGGTGGGTCCGGTGACGACGACGAGTCCCTTGCGCAGGTGCACCAGATCCTCGATCGCCTTCGGCAGCTTCAGCTCCTCGAGCGCCACGATCTTCTCGGGAATCATGCGCAGCACAGCGCCCGCGCCGCGCTCCTGCACGAAGAAGTTCGCGCGGAAGCGCGCCACGCCCTCGAGCCCGTAGGCGAAGTCGAGGTCGCGCTTCTCGTCGTACGTGCGCCACTGTGACTCCGTCGCGACCTCGCGCAACAGCTTGCGCAGCGCGTCGTCGCCCAGGCGCGCCTGGCCCTCGACCGCGCGCAGCTCGCCGTTCACGCGGATGCGCGGCTCGAGCCCGGCTGCGAGGTGCAGGTCGGAGCCCTTGTGTTCCTTCAGGTAGCGGAGGAGCTCGTCGATCTGGGCCACGTCGTCCTCCCGCTCACTTCCCCGGCGGGATCAGCTTGGGATCCTCGGCGTGGAGGATCGCGTCCTCGCGCTTCACGGTCCCCGCCTTCACGAGCTGCGCGAGCGAGCCGTCGAGGAGACACATCCCGAGCGACGCGCTCGTCTGCATGGTCGAGCGGATCTGGATCGTCTTTTCCTCGCGGATCAAGTTGCCCACCGGCCGGTTCACGACCAGGATCTCTACGGCCGGCACCATTCCGCGCGCGTCGGCGCGCGGCAGCAGCCGCTGCGAGATCACGACCCGCAGTGACTCGGACACCATCGAGCGCACCTGGTCCTGCTGGTCGGGCGGGAACGAGCCGATGATGCGGTTCACGGTGCGGACGGCGTTGTCGGTGTGCAGGGTCGCGAGCACCAGGTGACCCGTCTCGGCGGCGGTCATCGCGAGCGAGATCGTCTCGCGGTCGCGCAGCTCGCCGATCACGATCACGTCGGGATCCTCTCGCAGGGCCGCCCGCAGCGCGCGCGCGAACGACTCCGTGTGCCGCTTCACGTTGCGCTGATTCACGATGCAGCGCTTCGACGGATGCAGATACTCGATCGGATCCTCGATCGTGAGGATGTGCTCGGCGCGCTCCTCGTTGATCAGATTCACCAGCGCCGCCATCGTCGACGACTTGCCGCAGGCCGACGGGCCGGTGATCAGCACCATGCCCTGATGGAAGTTCGTGAACTTCGCGAGCGTGTTCGGCAGGCCCAGGTCGCCGAGCGTCGGCGGCTGCAGCGAGATGCGGCGGAAGTTCGCATCCGTGCCGCGCAGCTGCTTGTAGACGTTGCCGCGAAAACGCGCGAGGCCCTTCACGGTGTGACTGAAGTCGATCTCGCCGTGCTCCTCGAGCAGCGCGCGCTCGTCGTCGTTGAGCGCCGAGAGGATCAGCTTCTCCGCGACCGGCGGCGACAGCTTCGAGTCCGGCACCTCGACGAGCACGCCGCGGATGCGCAGGCGCAGGTTCGAACCGCTGTGCAGGTGGATGTCGCTCGCGCCCTGACTCGCCGCGTCGACGAGCAGCGCGTCCAGCCCGCGGTCGAGGCCGATCTTCGCGACCGCGCCCGGCGCCGCTGCTACGGACACGGGTCGCGGCCTCGAGGCGGTCACTGGCTGGGGCTTCGGAGTCGGCCGCGCCTCGCGCGCGAGCGCGGCCGCGGCGCCCGGGTCGCTCGCGGCGCCGACCTCGATCGGGGAAGGCCTCGAGAGCGGCGGGGTCGCCTTCTTCTCTCTCGCGCGTGCGATCACGCTGCGCTGCATCTCGAGGGCCTTGGCGAGCGTCGCCTCGTCGATGAAGCCCATCGCGACCAGGACCTCGCCGAGGTTCCGGGTGTTGTCGAGACGCGCCTGCTCGCGCGTCGCCTGCGCGAGCTGCTCCATCGTGATCATCTTCGATGCGACCGCGACGCGGCCGAGGAGGGCGTCGGCGTGCGACGGGGGGCTCGGGTTGGCAGGGGTCGACATGGGCCACCGCGCTATCGGCAGCGAGCCCGCCCGCTTTGAGGCGCGCACCGGCAAGTGACCGGCAACTCGGCAGCAACAGTGGCGGCCGCCCGTCGGCAAGCGAGCCAGGCGCTTCTTATTTCGCGCGCGGGGCGTCACTTCCGATTGTTTGTCGGCACTCCAATGAGGTAGGCTGCGACTGCGTTCGGAGGGAATCAGGTAATGCGGCTCCGGAACCGGCTGGGTATCTCGGTGGCGCTCGGCGCGGGGGTGACCGTGCTGCTGCTCGCCGCGTCGGCCGCGCGCGCCGTCCCGCTGGCGCCGGGCCTCGAGGGGGGCTGCTCGTTCGCGGGTTGCGTCATCGGCTACTGGAACCCGACCGCCGGCGGAAACGGCCACTACTACGCCTATGTCCCGACGGGGGCGACACCGGCGACGTGGGACGAAGCGAGGGAAGCCGCAGCCGCTTCGACGCTCGCGCCCGGGAGCGTCGGCCATCTCGCGACCGCGACGGATCTTGGCGAGAACGCCTACATCATGAACACGGTTCTCCCGGTCGGTACCTCGCTCGGAAAGCGCCTGGTGTGGCTGGGCGGCTTCCAGAACGACACGCCGACGAAGTCACTTCCGCCGGAGGCCGGCTGGCAATGGGTCACGCCCGAGGCTTGGAACTACACGAGCTGGGGCCCGGGCGAGCCGAACGACGAGACTTCCACGCACACCGGCGACGAGCGCTATCTGACCATGTGGGTGCACCTCTTGATCAACGGCGCCGACAGCCGCGGCACCTGGAACGACGAGAACCTCCAGTCGCAAGCGCAGGCGCCGAGCCTCGGCTTCATCGTCGAGTACGAGGGGGCCGCGGTCCCGGAGCCCGCGGCCGCGCTCCTGGCGCTGCTGGGCGGCGCCTCCCTGCTCGCGCGCCGCGCGCGGCGCTGAACGGCGGAGCGCGTCGAGACTCTCTAGCCTTTCCGCCGTGAAGCGCGTCGTCATCGTCGGTGGAGGCTTCGCCGGGCTGAATGCCGCGCTCGGTCTGGGCGCGGAGCCCGGGGTAGAGATCACGCTCCTCGACCGGCGCAACCACCACCTGTTCCAGCCATTGCTCTATCAGGTCGCGACCGCCGGCCTCAGCCCGGCGGAGATCGCGACCCCGATCCGCAGCCTGCTCTCGCGCTTCCCGAACACGCGCGTGCTGCGCAGCGAGGTCCAGGACGTCGATCTCGCGGGGCGCAAGCTCACGACCGACGCGGGCTCGATCGAGTACGACTATCTCCTGCTCGCCTGCGGCTCGCGGCACGCCTACTTCGGTCACGAGGAGTGGGAGCCATTCGCGCCGGGTCTGAAGACGATCGAGCAGGCGACGGAGATCCGCCGGCGCGTGCTCGACGCGTTCGAGGAGGCCGAGAAGGAGACCGACCGCGCGAGGCAGCGCGCCTGGCTGAGCTTTGCGATCGTCGGGGGCGGGCCGACGGGGGTCGAGCTCGCGGGCGCGATCGGCGAGATGAGTCGCTTCACGTTGGCGCGCGACTTCCGGCGCATCGACCCGAAGCTCGCGCGCATCCTGTTGATCGAGGCGACGCCGCGCATCCTGCCCGCGTTCGATCCCGAGCTCGCCAGCCGCGCCGTGCGCGATCTCGAGGCGCTCGGCGTGCAGGTGTGGACGTCGAGCCCGGTCACGAAGATCGACGGGCGCGGCCTCGACATCGGCGCGGAGCGCATCGAGGCCTACACCGTTCTGTGGGCGGCGGGCGTGCGCGCCGAGGATCTCAGCCGCCGGCTCGGCGTCGCGCTCGCCCCCGGCGGCCGCGTGCCGGTGTCTGCCGATCTCTCGCTCGCGGGTCACCCGGAGGTGTTCGTGGCGGGCGACCAAGCGCAGGTGCGGGACGCGGAGGGCCGCGACCTGCCGGCGCTCGCGCCGGTCGCGCTGCAACAGGGGCGCTTCATCGCGCGCCAGATTCGCGGCGAGCTGCGGGGCCGGCCGCGTGAGTCGTTCCACTACTTCGACCGCGGCGCGCTCGCGACCATCGGCCGCAGCCGCGCCGTCGGCCAGATCTTCGGCTGGCGCGTGCGCGGGCAGCTCGCCTGGTTGGCCTGGCTGTTCGTGCACGTCTACTACCTGGTCGGCTTCCGCAATCGCGCGCTGGTCGTGCTGCAGTGGGCGTGGTCGTACTACCGCTTCCGCCGCGGCGCGCGCCTGATCGTCGGCAAGGAGTGGCGCTTCTACGGCGACGAGCGCAAGCGCGAGTGACTCACGATCCGAGCGCGGCGGCGATGCGGTCGCCGAAGAGCTTCGGCGGGTCCGCCTCTTGCGTCATCACGGCGAGTGAGTCGGCCAGGCCTGCGCCCCTCAGCTCGGCCGCGAGCGAGGCGAAGGCCTGCCAGCCCCCGGGCTCTCCGCGCTCCTCGAGCCCGCGCAGCAGGCGATCGGGCAGGGGCACGCGCAGCCGCTCGCCGAGTCTCTCGGCCGCCGCCACGGAGAGCAGCGGGATCAGCAGCGGGACGATGCGCGCCGACGGGGCGCGGGCGCGGATTGCGTCCGCGAACGGCGCGAGCGCGGCGGCCTCGAAGATCGGCTGGGTCTGCACGAACGCGGCGCCCGCGTCGAGCTTGGGCCAGAGGTTCGCGAGCACGCGTTCGCGCGGCCCGTAAGGATTGAGCGTGACTCCGATGCGCGCGCCCGGGATCGCGGCGCGCACGCGAGTCACGAGCGCCGCGAGGGTCGGCGGCGGAACGGGCTCCGGCGGCCCGGATTCCCCGCGCACCAAGAGGACGCCCCGCAGCCCGCCGTGGGCCGCGCGCTCGATCTCGCGCTCGAGGTCGGCGGCGGCGCGCCCGCGGTTCACGAGATGCCAGACGGCGCGCAGGCCGTGTCGCTCGAGCTCCAGGGCCGCCTCGAGGCTGCGCTGTCGGTCAGGGCGTTGAATCACGTGCACCGCGTCGGCGCGTTCGCCGAGCAGCCGCGCGCGCCGCAACAGCACCTCGGGGCGCGCGTCGCGCGGCGGCGTGATCTCGAGCGCGATATGGATCCGCTTCATGGGTCTCCAGAGCGAAGGGAGCCACACATGCCCGACATCATGCACCGGATCACCATCCACATGTATCTCGAGACCGGAAGGGGCACACCGCGCTAGGATCTGCTCCCATGAGCCTCTTGGAGTTTCGGGGCGCGCGGCTCGCGGTCCGGCTCGGCTGCGGCCCCGCCGAGCGCGCGAGCCCGCAGGCCGTCGATCTGGACGTCGCCGTGCGCTTCGCGGACCTGCCGCCGGCGTGCGAGAGCGACAAGCTCAAAGACACCGTCTGCTACGCGGACCTGATCGCCGCCGCGCGCGCGCGCGTCGCGGGCCGCGAGTTCCACCTCGTCGAGCATCTCGCGCACGAGCTGCTCGGCGCGCTTCGGCCGCTGGTCCCGCCGGGCGCCGAGCTCTGGCTGCGCGTCACCAAGCTGCGCCCGCCCGTCCCGGATCTCGCCGGCGGCGTCGCGTTCTCGCTCGGCGATTTCGAGAGGCTGCCCGGGTAGAATCGCGCGGTGGCGCGCTTCGACTTCGACCTGTTCGTGATCGGTGCCGGCTCCGGTGGCGTGCGCGCGAGCCGCATGTCCGCGAGCTTCGGCGCGCGCGTGGCGGTCGCGGAGGAGCGCTATCTCGGCGGCACCTGCGTGAACGTCGGCTGCATTCCGAAGAAGCTGCTCACCTACGCCGCGCACTACGCCGACGACTTCGAGGATGCCGCCGCCTACGGCTGGACGCTCGGCCCGCGCAGTTTCGACTGGGCGAGCCTGATCGCGAACAAGGACCGCGAGATCGCCCGACTCAATTCGGTGTACGGCCGGCTGCTCGACGACGCCGGCGTGCGGCGCATCGAGGCGCGCGCGCGCATCGTGGACGCGCACACCGTCGAGGCCGGCGGTCGGAG
>DATFUE010000284.1:0-2930 GCA_035261165.1 Myxococcota bacterium | reverse complement strand
CAGCACGAGCAGCCGCTCCGCGGGCAGGCGCGCGCTGCGCTGCAAGGCGCGCAGCAAGGTCGTCTTGCCCGAGCCGTTCGCGCCCGCGAGCCAGATGCGCGACGAGCGCCCGACGGCGAGGTCGACGTCCTCGAGCAGCGGCTGTGTGCCGGCGCAGATGCGCCGCTCCTGCAGCTGCGCGAGCGTCGGCACGCGCGCCGGCTCCCAGTCGACGAAGAGCGCGCCGCCGACCTCCTTCGCGAGCTCGATCTCGGACAGCTTCGTATGCACGCGCTCGAGCGCCGAGTGCGTGCGCGCGATCTCGTGCCCGAGCTGATTCACCGCCGAGCGCCGCCGCGTCTGCTTGAAGCGGCCGCGCGCGTCGCTGTCGTGGATGTTCTTCATGTTCTTGCTCGTGCGCATGCGCGCGCCCGCGTGTGCCTGCTCGGTGCGGCGCTCGCCGATGCGCCGTTCCAGCGCGCGCGCGGCGTCGCGCAGCTTCGCGTGGCGCGCGCGCAGCTCGGCGTCCGCGCGCCGCCAGGTCTCGCGCGCGGCCGTGTACGGACCGCGGTATGCGCGCGCGGACTCGGCCGCCACGCGCACCGTCTCGGCGCAGAGTGAGTCGAGCAGCTCGCGATCGTGCGAGACCAGGATGCCCACGCCGTCGAAGCGGCGCAGCGCCGCGATCAGGAGCTCGCGCGCCTCGGCGTCGAGGTGATTCGTCGGCTCGTCGAGGATCAGGGCGCGGGGCTCGATCGCGAGCGCCGCGCCGATCTGCCAGCGCTTCCGCTCGCCCGGCGAGAGCGTCGGCCAGCGCGCCAGATCCCCCGGAACGAGCGCGAGCGTCTCGCGCGTGCGCCGCGCGACACCATCCTGTGTCTGGGCGAAGGCCGCGATCTCCGCGCCGAGCGCCTCGATGCGCTGCGGCACGAGCCGCGGCGCTAGCCCGCGCGGCTCGTGCACCACGCGCCCCGACTCGGGCTCCAGCTCGCGCGTCGCGAGCCGGAGCAAGGTCGTCTTGCCCGAGCCGTTCGCGCCGACGACCCCGGTCCAGCCCGGGCCGAAGCGCAGCGACACGTCGCAGAGCAGCGGCACGGAGTCACGGAACGAGAACGAGACGCGGTCGAAGGAGACGTACATGAGAGCCTCGGGTCCGGCGCGCGCGGGCGGCGTTGCGCCCGGCGACGGGGCCGGAAAGGGGTTCGAGTCGAACGACTCAAGACCTGGGCTCTCAGATCTTCAAAGGATCCTCTCCTCGAGACGGAAGGCCGGCACGCTACTTCGCCGTCGCCGGCGCGTCAATGCGCGGGCTTGTCGACCTCGATCTTCAGGCGCCGCTCGAGCTCGAGATCGTCGCTCGGGCCGGGCGCCAGCCGCTTCACGACGTCCGCGGGCGTGAGAAAGTCGATGCCGTCGCTCGCCTCGTGCTTCTCGAGCACCACGAGCTCGGGCTTGTAGCCCTCGCGCTTCAGATAGATCGTGTGCGCCTTGTCACGTCCGATCTCGAGCTGCGCGGGCGTCTTCCCGACGAGCTGCCCGTCGAGGTAGATCTGCGCGGCCGGCGGGTCGCTCTCGACGCCGACGTTCTGATACGCCGCACACGCGAGGCTTCCGGACGCGAACACGAGCAGCGCGAGAGGCTTCGGCTTCACACGCCGCAGTTTACAGCTCCCGTGCCAGCGGGCTAAGGTCCGCACCCCTTGGCGTTGATCGACACCACGCAGATGCGGCAGGGAACGTTCGTCGAGATCGGCGGCGACCCGCACGTCATCGTCACCTATCAGCACGTGAAGCCCGGCAAGGGCAGCGCGTTCGTGCGCATGCGCTTGAAGAGCTTGACCACGGGCTCGGTGCTCGACAAGACGATCAAGAGCGGAGAGACCCTGCCCGCGGCCGAGATCGCCAAGCGCCAGATGCAGTATCTCTACGATTCCGGCGACAGCCTGGTGCTGATGGACCAGGAGAGCTTCGAGCAGCTCGAGGTCCCGCGCGCGAACATCGAGAACGCCGACCTCATGGTCGAGAACTGCACGGTCGAAGTGCTGCTCCACGCGGAGCGACCCATCATGGTCGAGCTGCCGAACTTCGTGGTCCTCGAGGTCGTCGAGACGGATCCGCCGGATCGCCAGGGGAAGATGAAGGCCGCGACGCTCTCGACCGGCGCGGTGGTGCAAGTGCCCGCCTTCATCGCGCGCGGCGAGAAGCTGAAGATCGACACGCGCGAGCGGAAGTACGTCGAGCGCGCGTAGCTAAGGCGCGTCGGCCTCGAACAGGACGCGCAGCTCGGGCGGGGAGCGGAAGCCGAGGCCGGTGATCTCCGGCGGCTTCGCCTGCGGATCGAGTGCGAGTCCCGGCAGGCGGTCGAGCACCGCGTCGAGCAGGGCGCGTGTCTCGATGCGCGCGAGGTGCATCCCGAGACAGCGGTGCGGTCCGAACGCGAACGAGAGATGTGCCTTCAGCGGCCGCCGGATGTCGAACGCGTCGGGTCGCTCATAGCGCGCCGGGTCGCGGTTCGCGGCGCCGAGACTCACGACGACGAGGGAGCCCTTGGGGATCTCCGCGCCCTGCACCGAGGTGTCGCGGGTACAGCTGCGCTGGATGGTCGTGATCGGTGACTCCCAGCGCAGGCCCTCTTCGATCGCGTCGTTCACGAGGCCGCGATCGCCGCGCAGCGCGGCGAGCTGATCCGGGTGCGTGAGCAGGCCGCAGAGCAGGTTCGACGCGGAGCGATAGGTGGTCTCGGCACCGGCCGGGGCGAGCAGACGCAGAAATGCGTAGATCGACTCGTCGTCGAGGCGCGTGCCGTCGAGCTCCGCGCGCGCGAGCACCCCGACGAGGTCGTCGCTCGGCCGCGCGCGGCGCTCGGCGAGCAGGCGCGCGAACAGCTCGCGGAGTGACTGCGAAGCGGCCACCCCGCGAGCTGGATCCACGGAGATCTGGATCAGCTCGAC
>DATFUE010000283.1:0-2564 GCA_035261165.1 Myxococcota bacterium | reverse complement strand
CGCTCGGCTTGTACTTCGGCACCGCCAATGGCGACGTGTGGGCGAGCCGCGACGAGGGCAAGAGCTGGGAGGCCGCCGCGCGTTACCTGCCGTACGTGACATCCGTGCACGCCGCGACGATCGAGTAGATCGCGCGCCGCGGCGGTCTAATCCTCGAGCTTCAGCATCGGGATGTCCTGATGCGGCGCGCCCTCCCAGGCGTAGAACTCGAGACCGCACATTTCGCGGAAGCCGAGCTTCACGCAGATGGGCGCTGAGGTCGAGCGCACCGCCTGGATGACCGCGGCGCTCCGCCCGTCGGCGCGCGCGTCCGCGAGCCGCTTCGCGACGAGCGCGCTGTAGATGCCGCGGCCGCGATGCTCCGGCACCGTCGCGGCACCCCCGAGCAGCACGATCGGCGAATCCGGCAGGTACACGAGGTAGCTCCAGGCGACGGGATCGCTGCCACCGTCGAGATACGCGAAGTACCCGCGGTTCTGGACCTTGCTGTCGGTCATCGCGAGCATCACATTGAAGAATCGCGCGACTTCCTCGGGCATCCCGTACGCGCGGGCCATCATCTCGCTCGCTGCCTGCGCTTCGTGAAGCGTCGCTTCACGAATCTCGATCTTGGGATCGACGGCAATGGGTAGGGCGAGATCGGTGAGCACCATGCCCGCCATCTCGTCGGCTTTCACAAGTCCGCTCGCGACGAGCCGCGCACCGAGGTCGCGCGGCCGCGTGAGCGGGCCGGTGACCCAGCCGTAGGCCTTGCGCCCGCGCGAGTACCGGTTGCGGACCATCTTCAGCGTCGCGTCGACATCCTCGGGCGCGATGTCCGCCATGCCGACGAGGTTCGCGAGCGGATGCGACAGATCGGTGACGCGCCCGCGCACTCCTTTGATACCGAGATCTTCGGACAGACCCGAAACCGGCGGATAGACCTGCAGGCTCGACTCGACGGCCGCGATGAGCGTGTCTTCGGCGAGGGTCAAGGGATCACGCCACGAGCGAGCGAAGGGCGCGGCGGATCAGCTCACGGGCGAGCGTCACCTTGTAGCCGTTGTCGCGGAGCGGCTGCGCGTTCGCGAGGATGAGGTCGGCTGCGGCGAGGCAGGCGTTGTCGTCGAGCGCGCTTCCCTCGAGCAGCTTGTTCGCGGCGGGCACCCACCACGGGCTTGGCGCGACACCCCCGAGCACGACGCGCACGTCGTGCGCCTTGCCGTCCTTGATGCGCGCCGCGGCCGCGACCGACACCAGAGCGAAGCTCCACGCTTTGCGGTCCATCGCTTTCAGGAAGGTGCCGCGCCGCTCGAGTGCGGCCTCGGGGATCCGCACCGATGTGATGAGCTCGCCCTTGCGGATCGCGTGCTCCTTGCGCTGCTTGCCGCTCGGCGTGACGAAGAACTGGCCGAGCTTCACGCTGCGACGTCCGATGCTCGACGCGAGATCGATCTCCGCGTCGTACGCGATGAGAGCGGGCGCGAGATCGGATGGGGAGACCATCACGCACTCCGCGGCGCCGAGGATCGCGTGATATCGGTTCTCGCCCTCGGCCGCGAAGCAGCGCGTTCCGCCCTTGAGCCAGCACGGCACAGCCTCGTCGCGGAAATACCAGCAGCGATTTCGCTGCAGCAGATTGCCGCCGACGGTGCCCATGTTCCGGAGCTGCGGCGTCGCCGCGTCGCGGAGCGACTCGGCGATGATCGGCGCGAGCTTACGCAGCTGCGGCGACGTCTCGAGGTCCGAGAGCGGCGTGAGCGCTCCGATCCGCAGGCCCTTGCCTTTCTCGCGCGTCCAACCGCGCAGGCCCTCGATCCCGGTGAGGTCGACAAGGGCGCTCGGCCTTGCGAGGCCGCTGCGGATCAGACCGACGAGATCGGTGCCGCCCGCGAGAGCGACCGTTCCGTTCTTCAGCAGCTTGAGCGCTTCGCCGAGCGCGCGCGGCTTCGCGTACGAGAACAGGCTCAACGCACCACCGCCAGCGCCTCGAGCACGCGCGCCGGTGTCATCGGCACGTGACGGAGTCGCACGCCGATGGCGTTCGCGACCGCGTTCGCGACCGCGGCCGCGGTCGGGATGATCGGGGGCTCGCCCAGCCCTTTCGCGCCGAGGTTGTTCGCCCTGCGATCGGGGCGATCGGTGAAGCGGACCACGATCTCTGGAACGTCGAGCGAGGTCGGGATCTTGTACCACTCGAGGTCCGCGTTCATGACGCGGCCGAGCGAACGATCGACGACGCGCTCCTCGGTGAGCGCGAATCCGAGCGCCTGGATAACGCCGCCCTGGACCTGCGACGCCGCAGTCATCGGATTCACGATGCGGCCGATGTCGTGGACCGCGACGACCTTTTCCACCACGATCTCGCCGGTGAGCGTGTCCACTTCGACCTGCGCGAAGTGCGCGCCGAACGTCTTGATCGAGAGCTTCTCGGGATTCGGCCAGCGCGAACCCTTACCGATGACGGTGTTGTTCTCGAGCTTCTTGCTCACCTCGGAGATCGGCGTGCGCGCGCCCTTGCTCACGATGTGACCACGCTCCATCCGCAGCTCGGTCTTGCGCACCTCGAGGACGCCTGCGGCGGC
>DATFUE010000282.1:0-2736 GCA_035261165.1 Myxococcota bacterium | reverse complement strand
TCGCGGGTCCGCCGCGCGGTCGAGGCCGTGATCGATGCCGGCTATCGCACCGGCGATCTGGCCCGCGGGCCGGGACTCACGTTGCTCGGCACGCGCGCCATGGGTGCGCGGGTGCGCGAGGCGCTCGTCTAGTGGCCGCGGCGAATCTGCGCGTGGCTCTGCTCGGCGCGACCGGCGCGGTCGGCGCCGAGATCCTGCAGGTGCTCGAAGAACGCCGCTTCCCCATGCGCGAGCTGCGCGCCTACGCATCGGCGGAGTCGGAGGGCCAGGAGCTCGAGTATCGCGGCGAGTCAGTCAAGCTGCGCCGCCTGCGCGCGGAAGAGGTCGCAGCCTGCGACCTGGTGATCTGCGCTGCACGCAGCGCGCTGGTGGAGCTCTTGCCCGTCCTGCGCCGGAGCAGGGCGGTGGTGATCGACGTCAGCGGGACGCTCGAGGCGGATCCGGCCGTGCCGCTGTTCCTGCCCGGGGTGACTCCCGCGCTCGAGCGCAGCACACGCCCCAGCTTCGTCGCGATTCCGCGCGGCGTCGCCGCGGGCCTCGGGCTCGCGCTCGCGCCGTTCGCGCGCGCCTCGCTGTTGCGGCGCGTCACGGCGGTGACGCTCGAGTCCGCGTCGGGCGCAGGCATCGCCGGGGTCGGCGAGCTCACCGATCACACGGTCCAGGTGCTGAACCGCATGAGCGGCGAGCGCTCGGAGTCCGAGGTGTTCGCGCAGTCACTGGCGTTCGACTGTCTGCCGCAGATCGGCGCGCTGGAGCCGAGTGGCGACACGACGGACGAGCTCGCGCTGGCCCGCGTCCTGAAGCGGCTCCTGCCCGCGAGTGACCTCGCGCTCGAGCTCACGCGCGTGCGCATCCCCACCTTGGGCGGCAGCCTCGCCAGCGTGCACGTCGAGCTCGCGAACTCGCTTGCGCTTTCCGGGGTGCGCGAGCTGCTCGAAGCGGAGCCCAGCATCACCTTGCTCCCCGAGACGGAGCTCCCCACTCCGCGCGCGGCGCTCGGTCACGACGACGTGGCGGTCGGCCGCCTGCGCGCGTCCGGCTCGCGGGTCGCGTTCGTGCTCGCGCTGAACGACTTGCGCCTCGGCGCGGCGCTCGGCGTCGTGGGCGCAGCGGAAGCGCTTCTCGCCTAGAATCCGGCCGATGGCCGAGTTCCAGATCTGCGAAGCGCTGCGCTGGGAACCCGGGCAGGGTTACTTCCTGCTCGAGCGGCATCTGCGCCGGCTCGCCGCGTCGGCGGCGCACTTCGGCTTCGCGCTCCACCTCGAAGGGGTGCGCCAGCGGCTCAGTGCGCTCGCGGCCGAGCTCGCGGAGACACCCCGGAAGGTGCGGCTCGAGCTCTCCGCGAACGGCGACATGTTCCTCGAACACGTCGACGTGAAGCCGAGCGCGCTCGTGCGCGTGGCGCTCGCGCGCGACCCGGTCGACAGCCGCGACGAGTTCCTGCGCCACAAGACCTCGCGCCGCGGGGTGTACGACGACGCGTTGCGCGCGCGGCCCGGCGCCCAGGACGTGCTGCTCTGGAACGAGCGCGGGGAGCTGACGGAGAGCTGCGCCGCCAACCTGGTCGTCGAGCTCGACGGCCAGCGACTCACTCCGCCGGTCGGGTCGGGCCTGCTGCCGGGCACGTTCCGCGCGGAGCTGCTGGAGAACGCCGAGATCCGAGAGGAAGTCCTGCCGCTGAAGGCGCTCGAGCGCGCCAGCCGGCTGTTCATCGTCAACTCGGTGCGCCGCTGGTGCGCGATCGAGCTCGACAAGCCGCCCGTGATCCAGGCGCAGTGACGTTCACCCAGCGCCTGCACGCCGGGATTCGCAGCGGGAAGATCACCTGCAGCGTGCGCATCTGGCAGCGGCCGCACGTGAAGGCCGGCGGGCGCTACCGCTTCGGCGAGGGGACGATCGAGGTCGACTCGCTCCGGCGCATCGACCTGTCGGAAGTGACTCCCGCGCTGGCCAGGAAGTCGGGCTTCGCCGGCGTGGTCGACCTGCTCAAGGTCGCGAAGCACGGGCGGGGCGAGAAGGTGTACCTGGTCGAGTTCCACTACGAGAGGGGCGGGAAGTGACGCTCCTCGGTGTCGGGCTGGCGCTCTTCGGGCCGCTGGTCCTCGCCGCGGCGAGCGAGCGGCTCTACCCGGGCCGCGCGCGCCTGGGTGAGTCACTCGTGGGGCAGGGGGTGCTGCTGGCGATCACCGCGGTGGTGCTCTGGATCGCGTTCTCGTTCGAGGGCCTCTCGCCGGAAGCGCTGGGCCTCCGCGCGCTGCGCTGGCAAGCGGTCGCCTGGGGGGCCGCGCTCGCGCTGTTCTTCAACCGCGCCTACGGGCCCGCGCTGTACTTCGCGCTGAAGCGACTCGGGCTGCGGGGCTTCGAGGGCGGGCTCGCGAAGCTCGACGACCTTCCGCTCTGGTATCTGACTCTCGCAGTCCTCATCGGTGGCACCGTCGAGGAGATCCTGTACCGCGGCTACGCGATCGGCCGCCTCGAGGCGCTGACCGGGAGTCTCTGGCTCGCCGCGCTCATCCCGCTCGTGGTGTTCACGGTGGCCCACATCCCGCTCTGGGGCGCGGCCCCGGCGCTGTCGACCTTCTTCGCCGGCGCGATCTTCACGTTCTTCTACCTGTGGCAGCGCGATCTCGCGCCGAACGTCATCTCCCACGTGGCCACCGACTTCGTCGGGATCGTGCTCTCGCGCAGGCACGGGGTCAGGGAAGCGCGATGAACCCGTGCTTGCGGAACGTCGCC
>DATFUE010000281.1:0-2414 GCA_035261165.1 Myxococcota bacterium | reverse complement strand
CTCAGCCATTCGTCGTCGCCCTCTCTCGCTCCTGCAGAACCGTCAGTGCGCGCGCGATACGCCGGCGGGCGGCGGGCAGCCCCCGATAGTTCTTCAGCTGGCGCGTCGCCAGCTTGAAGCGGAAGTCGAACAGCTCCTCTTTCGCACTCTTCAGCTCGTCAGCGAGCTCGTCGTCAGACAGCCGCCGCATTTCCTTCAGTTGCACTGCCGCCCCCTTCCTGACCCTCTCGTGTCACGAACTTCGTCTTGATCGGAAGCTTGTACGCCGCGAGCCGCAGCGCTTCCTTCGCCAGCGCCTCGTTCACGCCGGCGGCCTCGAACAGGATCCGACCGGGACGGATGACGGCTACCCAGTGGTCGGGCGCACCCTTGCCGGAACCCATCCGCACTTCGGCAGGCTTCTTCGTGACCGGCTTGTCGGGGAACACCCGGATCCAGACTTTGCCGCCGCGCTTGAAGTGGTGGACGATCGCGCGCCGCGCAGCCTCGAGCTGGCGCGCCGTCATCCAGCACGGCTCCTGCGCCTGCAACCCGAAATCGCCGAACGACAGGGTCGCGCCGGCCTGCGCATGACCCTTCATGCGGCCGCGCTGGAACTTCCGGTGCTTCAGTCGCTTCGGCTGCAACATGGCTAGACCCCCACCGCCGGTGGCGCGCTCGGCGCGGCGACTGGTGCTGGCACCGGAGCCGGAGCGGGCGGCGCGATGGGCCGCGGCTGGATCCCACCGGGCGCGTTCTGCGCGACCTGTCGCGGCGCGGGCTCGATGTCGCCCTTGTAGACCCACGCCTTCACGCCGATCGTGCCGTACGTCGTCTTCGCGATCGCGCGTCCGAACTCGATGTCGGCACGCATCGTGTGCAGCGGAACGCGACCCTCGCGCTCCCACTCGCGTCGGCTCATCTCCGCGCCGCCGAGGCGGCCGGCGACGGCGACGCGCACGCCCTTCGCGCCCGACTTCATCGAACGCAGCACGGTCTGCTTGAGCACCTTGCGGAACGAGACGCGGCGCTCGAGCTGCTGGGCCACGTTCTCCGCGATGAGGACCGCATCGAGCTCCGGGTAGCGGATCTCGAAGATGTTCACCTTGACGGCCTTGCCCGTCGTTTTCCCGAGGACCTGGCGCAGCTCCTCCACCTTCGCGCCGCCCTTACCGATGACGACGCCGGGTTTCGCCGTGTGGATCGTCACGGTGACCTGGTTCGTGGAGCGCTCGATGTCGATGCGCGAGATCGCCGCGTCGCGCAGGCGCGCGCGGATCCCCGAGCGGATCGACACGTCCTCCTTCAGAAGGATCGGGTAGTTCTTCGACCCGGCGTACCACTTCGCGTTCCAGGTCTTCACGAATCCCAGACGGAACCCCAGTGGATGGACTTTCTGACCCATTAGGCCTTCCTCTCGTCGACGATCACGGTGATGTGGCACGTGCGGCGCAGCTTCGTGTCGCGCCGTCCGCGGCCGCGCATCCAGATGCGCTTCATGCGCGGACCCTCGTCGGCGATGGCCCGCTTCACGTACAGGTTCTCGAGCGTCATGCTGTAGTTGTTCTCCGCGTTCGCGACAGCCGAGCGCACGACGCGACCGATCGGTAGCGCCGCGCCCTTCGGCAGGTTCTCGAGCATCGAGATCGCCTCCTCAGCGGACTTTCCGGTAATGAGGTCAGTCACGAGCCTCGCCTTCCGTGGCGAGAAGCGCTGGAACTTCGCGGACGCGCGCACTTCCATCGTCATGCCCCCGGCTTCACGACGGCTGCGGTCTCAGCCGCGGCGCCGCGACCGTGCGCGCGGAACGTGCGCGTCGGCGCGAACTCGCCCAGCCGGTGCCCGACCATGTTCTCGGTGATGAAGACCGGCACGTGACGCCGGCCGTCGTGCACGGCGATGGTGTGACCGACCATCGTCGGCAGCACCAGTGACGCGCGCGACCAGGTCTTGACGACCTTCTTCTCGTTGCGCGCGTTGAGCTGCTCGATCTTCTTCTTGAGCGATTCGTGTACGAAGGGTCCCTTGCGGATCGACCTCGTCATTACTTACTCTTCCTCTTCTTCGGACGCTCGGTCACGAAGCGATCCGTCTTCGGATTGCGGCGGGTCTTGAGACCCATCGCGGGCTTGCCCCACGGCGTCTGCGCCTGGCCGCCCACGGGCGACTTCGCCTCGCCCCCACCGTGCGGGTGATCGCGCGGCGACATGACGACGCCGCGTACCGCCGGCCGCCAGCCCATGCGGCGCTTGTGGCCCGCGCCGCCGACCTTCTGGTTCTCATGCTCGACGTTACCGAGCTGACCCACCGTCGCACGGCACCGCACCTGGACGACGCGGATACCACCCGACGGAAGACGGATCTGCGCGTACTCGCCTTCCTTCGCGACGAGCTGGGCCATGCCGCCAGCCGCGCGCACGAGCTGCGCGCCGCGG
>DATFUE010000280.1:0-6464 GCA_035261165.1 Myxococcota bacterium | reverse complement strand
AACGCCGACAACCGCAGGAACCGGATTCCGGGCGCGATCGATGCGGGAACCAACGTGACGACCGGCTCCTATCTGAAGTGCATCATCTGGCCGCTGTGCAACTCCTTTTCGACGGACATCCCGGAGGACTTCGCGGTCACGAGCGGTCCGACGGTGACGGTTCCGACGGGCGCGCAGTATCTGATCGTCGCGCCGATTCCGGATTCGCTGACGTGGGGCGACGACTCGGGCTTCGGCCTGGGGGTCGCGCTCACCCGCAACCCGTAGGCGAAGCGCCGAATCCGAGTAACCTCGAACCCCTCTCACTTCCCGTATAGTGGGCGCTCGAACGAGCGCCCACTATACGGGGGAAGAGCGCTTGCAACGAGTCTTCCGGCTGATCTCGCACCGCCCCTGGCTGGTGCTCTGCGCGCTCGTCGCCCTGACGCTTCTCGCGGCGGTGCCGCTGGTGGACTGGGAACACCGCCGGCTGCACCTCGAGATCGACATGTCGACGAACCGGTTGCTGCCGCAGAACCAGCCGGGCCGCACGTTCTACGATTACGTGCGCAAGGCGTTCGGCAGCGACGAGACCATGGTCGTCGCGCTCGCGGCCGACGACGTGTTCACGCACGACGTCCTGTCGCGCATCGCGCGCGTCGCGGAGCGCCTGGCGCGCGTCGAGGGCGTACACCACGTGGTGGCGATCACGAACGTCGCCAACGTGCGGGGCACCGAGGACGGCATCGACGTCCGCCCGTTCGTGAAGGAGATCCCGAGCGATCCCGCGGCGCTCGCCGCGCTGAAGCGCGAGGCGCTCGAGAACCCCATCTACGCCGGGAACCTGGTCTCGAAGGACGCGAAGACGGCCGCGATCGTGGTCGAGTTTCTCGACTTCTCGGACAGCGACTTCATCGACAAGGGCATCGACGACCAGATCGACCGGATCGCGCGCGAGGAGGCGGGCCCCGTCGAGGTCTACGTCACCGGCGGACCGCACCTGAAGGTCGCGCAGGTCCGCTACCAGCTCGGCGATCTGCGCGACAGCCTCCCGCTGGTCGTCGGGGCGCTCGCGATCGTGCTCGCGCTCTCGTTCCGAACCGTGCGCGGCGTCCTGCTGCCGCTGCTGGCGGTCAGCGTTTCGCTGATCTGGACCCTGGGCTTCGAAGCCTGGCTCGGGAACGAGCTCACCATCACCACGGTGCTGGTGCCGCCGATGCTCTTGATCATCGGGGTCGCCTACTCGGTGCACGTGGTCTCCGAGTACTACGACGTGATGCGCGAGGACCGCGGCGTGAGCTCCGCGGAGGGCGTGAATCACGTGCTCAAGGGCGTCACGCTCGCGGCGGTGCTCACCGGCGGCACGACTGCGGCCGGCTTTCTCTCCGAGGTGCTGACTCCGATCCAGGCGATCCAGGAGTTCGGCTACATGGCGGTCGTCGGCGTGATCGCGACCCTGGTCGTGTCACTCACTCTGACCCCGGCGCTGCTCTCGGTGCTCGGCCGGCCGCGGCGGCTGGCGCTGTCGCTCGAGCAGGTCGAGGAGGGGAGCCTCTTCGGGCGGCTGATGCTGCGCCTTGCGGAGTTCGATCTGCGCCACAAGCGCGCGATCTTCTGGTTCTGGGGCGCGATCTCCGTGCTCTCGTGTCTCGCCGCGACGCAGCTCGTCGTCGGAAACGAGAGCCTGCGCTTCCTCCCGGCGAAGTCGCCGCAGCGGCTCGACTTCGACGCGGTGAACCAGAAGCTGAACGGCGCGAACGCCTTCCAGGTGGTTCTTCAGGCCGACGCGGAGGCGAACTTCAAGCAGCCGGAGAACCTGCGTGCGCTCGAGTCACTCGAGGAGTGGCTGAACGACCAGCCCGAGATCGGCGGCAGCACCGGGCTCGTCGATTTCGTGAAGCTGCTGAACCGCGCGTTTCACGAGAACGATCGGAGCTTTCTGGCCGTGCCCGACACGGAGCGGCTCACCGGGCAGCTCTTGTTTCTTGGCGCGAGCGACGAGCTCGAGGGCTACGTCGACGCGCGCTACCAGCTCACCAACATCCAGGTGCGCTCGACGGTGTTCGACACCGAGCTCGTGATCGCGTTGGTGAAGCGCATCGAGGAGCGCATGAAGCAGCTCCCGCCGCAGCTGCACGGCCAGGTGACGGGCAACTCGATCCTCATGACTCAGGTCGTCGACAACCTGATCTGGGGCCAGGTGCAGAGCATCATCGGCGCCCTGGTCATGATCTACGCGCTGCTCTGCGTGCTGTTTCTCTCGTTCCGCATCGGCGTCGTGGCGCTGATCCCGAACGTCATCCCGGTCGCGGTGTACTTCGGCGCGCTGGGACTCACCGGTATCACCTTGAACTTCGCGACGAGCATCATCGCGCCGATGGCGCTCGGCGTCGCGATCGACGACACGATCCACTACTTCGTGCGCTTCAATACCGAGGCGAAGCGCCTGGCGGACGAGCGGCGCGCGACGATCGCGGTGCTGCGCTCCGTGGGCCGGCCGGTGCTCTACTCGACGCTCTCGCTGTGCGTGGGCTTCCTGATGCTCTCGTGGAGTGACTTGCTCTCGTACCGGCAGGTGGGCGGCATGGGCGCGTTCACGCTGGGTTTCTCGCTGTTCGTCGAGATGACGCTGACCCCCGCGCTGTGCGCCGGCCTGCGCATCGTCACGCTCTGGGACACGCTCACGCTCGACCTGGGCGCCGATCCGCAGGACGCGATCCCCCTGTTCCGGGGCCTGCGCAAGGCCGAGTGCCGCATCGTCGCGCTGATGGCGAGCCTGCGCTCCATTCCCGCCGGGAATCCGCTGATGCGCGTCGGCGAGACGGACCGCGAGATGTACGTGATCGTCGACGGCGCGCTGCGGGTGTGGAAGGAGGGGCCGGCCGGTCCGATCGAGCTGCGCACCTCGGAGCGCGGCGACGTGATCGGCGACGTCGGTCTGTTCACGGGAGAGCGCAGCGCGAACGCGGACGTCGCGAAGGACGCGCGCCTGCTGCGCTTCACGCCCAACAACCTGCAGCGACTCCAGCGCCGGTGGCCGCGCATCGCGTCGACGGTGATGCGGAACCTGAACGAGATCCTGGCGCGCCGCCTGTCGGACCTGACCGACCGACTCCGCTAGCGCGCCTTTTCGTAGCTGCCGACGAGCTCGGCGCGCGCGAGCACGTGGCCCTCGATCGCCTTCTCGAGCTCCGCCTTGCCGAGCGCGCCTCGCTCGCCGAGCTCGAGGTCGAGTGCGTACAGCTTGAAGAAGTAGCGGTGCCGGCCGATCGGCGGGCACGGGCCGCGCCAGCGCTGCGCGCCGAAGTCGCTCGTGCCGGCGCGCGCGCTCGCAGCGAGCTTCGCCCCCGCCGCCAGCTCGCCCGCGGTAGGTGGCAGGGCGTACACCACCCAGTGTACCCAGGTGCGCTTCGGCGCCGCGGGGTCCGGCGCGTCCGGATCGTCGACGACGAGCGCGAGCGAGCGCGTGCCGCGCGGCGGCGCGCTCCACGCGAGTGGCGGAGACACGTCTTCGCCCTCGCAGGTGAAGCGCGCCGGAATCGCGCCGTGATCCGCGAACGCGGACGAGTGCAGCGCAAACCCAGCGGCGAGCGCCAAAGCGATGCCCGCGAGGCTCACGCCCGAGAGGCTATCACGGCGCGCGCAGGATCCCGGAGCCCGCGATCAGGCTCACGACGAAGAACACCAGAAACACGAAGAACAGCACGCGCGCGATGCCCGCGGCGGCGACCGAGATTCCAGTGAATCCGAGCACGCCGGCGATCAGCGCGATGACGAGGAACATGAGAGTCCAGTAGAGCATCTCGATTCCCTCCGTTGGTTGGCAACCAACGATCGCCGAGTGAGCAAGCGCCATGCCGCGCCGGGATGGGACAGCGTCGCCGCGCGCCGCGCTCACGCGAGCGGTGATTTCTACAAAGCCGCTCCCTCGAGGCGCCGCCCCGGGCTCGCAGTGGAGATTCCAGAAGCTCGAGTGACAACCGGTCCGATACGAGTGGCACGAATGCTGCTCGAGGCGACTTCGCCCAAACGAGGGGATGCGCGTGGAAGTCCGGCTGATCGATCTGATCCGAGAGGTCCAAGACGCCAGTGACGACGATTGCGAAGCCGTTGCTGCGCTGGAGCACCTGTTGAATTCAGCGCCGGAGCAGCCGCGCCGGCTGCGCGACCTCGTCGTGGCGATCGCGCTCACGCTCGTCCTCACGTTGGGCGCCGGCGCGAGCAACGCGGACGAAGAGACTCCACCGCCGGTGAATCCCCCGCCCGAGAAGGTAGAGACTCCGACGCCGCCGCCGCCGGCGGCCGACACGCCGACGAGCGCGGAGGAAGAGGCCACCGGAGTCACTTTCCTGCCCTCGCGCGCGCTCTTCGACCCGCTGATCGCCGACGTCCGCTGGCCGCGCTTCTCGGCGGAGTATCAGGGCTATCACGACGACCCGACACTTCACAGTGTCGGCGCGGCGAACTTCGGCGGCATGCTGCCCGTCATCCAGGGGCCGTTCGTCTGGGAGGGCCGCTGGGAAGTCGGCGCTCAAGCCGGCGTCTTCTCGATCTTCGACCTCAACGCGGACTCGCACGACCTGATCAACGCCGACTACTGGTTCGGGCTGCCGTTCAGCGCGCGCTGGGGCTGGTTCTCCGTGCTCTTCCGCGTATATCACCAGAGCTCGCACCTGGGCGACGAGTTCCTGCTGCGCACGGGCACCAATCGCGTGAACCTGTCGTACGAGGCCGTCGACATCATGCCGTCGATCGAGCTGTGGAGCTGGGGCCGCGTGTACGGCGGCTACGGCTATCTCTACAGCCGCGAGCCGAGCGACCTGAAGCCGGCGTATTGGCAGCTCGGCGGCGAGCTCAAGAGCCCGATCGCGTTCTGGGGCTGGCTGCGGCCGATCGCGGGGCTCGACCTGAAGCGGACCCAGGAGCAGAGCTGGAGCACCGACTACTCCGCGCGCCTCGGCGTCCAGTTCGAGAACGAGAAAGTCTTCAAGGCACGCCGCCTGCTGCTGCTCGGCGAGTACTACAAGGGCCACTCACCCAACGGGCAGTTCTTCGACAACGCCATCGAGTTCTGGGGCGTGGGCCTGCACTACTTCTTCTGAGTCAGTGAATCCCCGTGCCTCCGGAGAGCGCCTTCACGATGTCGCCGATCACGGCCTTCGCGTCGCCGAAGACCATCACGGTGTTGTCGGCGGTGTAGAGCTCGTTGTCGATGCCGGCGAAGCCGGGGTTCATCGAGCGCTTGATGGCGATCACCGACTTGGCCTTGTCGACGTCGAGGATCGGCATGCCATAGATGGGGCTCGACTTGTCGTGGCGCGCCGCCGGATTCACGACGTCGTTCGCGCCGACCACGAGCGCCACGTCGGTCTGCGGGAAGTCGGGATTGATGTCGTCCATCTCGGCGAGCTCGTCGTAGGGGATCTCGGCCTCGGCGAGCAGCACGTTCATGTGCCCCGGCATGCGGCCCGCGACCGGGTGGATCGCGAACTTCACCGAGATGCCGCGCTTCACGAGCAGGTCGCGCAGCTCGTGAACGCGGTGCTGCGCCTGCGCCACCGCCATGCCGTAGCCGGGCACGATCACCACCTGACTCGCGGTCTCGAGTAAGTCGGCCGCGTCCTGCGCGGTCGCGCTCTTCACGGGCTTCTGCTCGCCGTGCACCGCGCTCGCCTGCACCTGGCCGAACGCGCCGAAGAGCACGTTCGTGAACGAGCGGTTCATGGCCCTGCACATGATCACGGACAGGATGAAGCCGGACGAGCCGTCCAGCGCGCCCGCGATGATCAGCACCTTGTTCTCGAGCACGAAGCCCATCGCCACGGCGGCGAGCCCGGCGTAAGAGTTCAGGAGCGAGATCACCGTCGGCATGTCCGCGCCGCCGATCGGGATGATCAAGAGCACGCCGAACAAGAGCGACAGCGCGATCAGCACCGGAAAGAGCTGCCACTGAGTCGGATCGACGACCAGCCACAGACCCGAGCCGATCGCGATGCCGAGCAGGGCCAGGTTGATCACGTTCTGATTGCGATACGTGATCGGACGCGTGGGGATGATCTCCTGCAGCTTGCCCGCGGCCATGAGGCTGCCGGTGAAGGTCAGGAAGCCGAGGATCACCTCGACGGAGATCGCGCCCATGCGGAACCCCGTGAGCTCACCATCGGCGAGCCACAGGCTGTATTTCGCCGTACCGACCAGCCCGGCGGCCAGGCCGCCGAAGGCGTGCGAGAGGGCGGTCCGCTGCGGCACCGCCGTCAGGGCGACGCGCGAGAGGGGCACGCCCGCGATCGTGCCGACCACGACGCCGACCGCGATCCACTCGAAGTGCACGATGTCCCGGTGGAGGAGGGTGCCGGCGATAGCCGCGCCCATGCCCAGCACGCCGGCGAGCACGCCGCGCCGCGCGGTCTCGGGCCGCGAGAGCCAGCGCAGCGAGAAGATGAATAGCGCCGCCGCCGCGAGGTGGCTGGCCTGAATCAGATTCT
>DATFUE010000279.1:0-4070 GCA_035261165.1 Myxococcota bacterium | reverse complement strand
AGATCCTGGCTCCGCGCGTTCCGAACGGGACGGAGCTCGATTCGTGGGGCGGGCGCGCCTTCGTCAGCGTGGTCGGTTTCCGCTTCCTGGACACGCGCGTGATCGGCGTGCCCGTCCCCTATCACGTCAATTTCGACGAGGCGACCCTGAACTGCGACGTCGCTTCGCTCTACGGCGACGAGTTCGCGGACCCGTTGTCCAGCGCACCTGCCACCGCCTTCGTCGCAGAAGGCTCGCCTGTCCTGGTTCGCTGGGGGCGGCGGTTTTGAGGGCGCTCGCGGCGGTGGCCGTGGGCCTGACATTGCTGGTCGCCGCCGCGTTCCTGCTCTACTCGCGCGGCTTCCTTCGCTTCAACTACCCGTCGCTCGCCCAATACCCAATCCGCGGGATCGACGTATCTCATCACCAGGGTGTGATCGACTGGTCCGCCGTGCGCGCGGAGGGCTTCGAGTTCGCGTTCATCAAGGCGAGCGAAGGCACCGATCACGTCGACCGCGCTTTCGCGCGCAACTGGGACGGCGCACGGGTCGCGGGCATCGCGCGCGGCGCGTATCACTTTTTCACCTTCTGCTCGCCGGGGCGCGCGCAAGCGCAGCACTTCGTCTCGGTCGTCGGCGCGCCGTTCGGTGAGCTCGCGCCGGTCGCGGACGTCGAATTCGCCGGGAACTGCACGAGCTGGCAGAGTCTCGAGCAGATTCGCACCGAGCTGCGCGCGTTTCTCACCGCGCTCGAGGACGCGAGCGGTCGCCGGCCCGCGGTCTACTTCACGCGGGAGTCGCACGCTCGCCTGCTCGCGGGCGCGCTCGAGGACTACGCGACCTGGCCGCGCAGTGTCTTCGTCGCTCCCACGGGTGAGCGCTGGAGCTTCTGGCAGTTCGCGGACAACGGCCGCGTCGCCGGAATCGCGACGCTCGTCGACCTCGATGTGTTTCGCGGCGGACGACGGGAGCTCGAGTCGCTCGCGCCTGCGCGTGATACGCTCGAGCGATGAAACGCACGAGCGTCGTCGCACTGCTCGCGATCACCTGGTTGGGCTGCGGGCCGGTTCCCGGCGGAGCGCTGTCGGGCACGGTCACGCCGCCGCCCTCCGCGTGGTCGGCGGATCTGCCGAACGGGAAGCGGATCTGCGAGATCGAGTCACGGCCGGAGAAGCCGCACTCGATCCAGCTCGAGTGTTTCACGTACGACGGCCGGCTCTTCGTGCAGTCACACCGCTGGGCGCTCTCGTCGTGGTGGCCGGTCGAGAGCTGGGCAGCGATCTGGATCGCGCATCCGCAGGTCAAGGTGCGGCTCGGCGACGAGCTGTTCGAGCTCCAGGCCGTGCAGATCACCGACGCCGCGCAGCGCGAGAGCGTGCTGCACTTCCGCGGCTACGACCCGGTGCCGCCCGGGATCGTCCTGTTCCGCTTCGATCCGCGCGCGTGAGCGGCGAGGCCAGGCTCAGCCCGTGGCCGAGACCACCTCGAGGAACGCGCTCTTGAAGCGCTCCATGTCGGCGGCGGAGCCGATGGTGACACGCACGTGTGTCGGCCAGACGGGCCACGGCCGGCCGACGTAGACGTTCTGCTTCTTCAGGCCTTCGATCACCTGCGGCGTCGGGATGCGCGCGTCGACCATCAGGTTGTTGCTCACCGACGGCGTGTACGCAAAGCCGTGCGCATCGAGGAACGCCATCAGATCCTTGCGCCGTGCGGTGTTGCCCTGTTTCCGCGCTGCGATCAGCTCGGGCTCGCCCAACATCGTGTGCGCGGCGGCCATCGCGGTGGCGGGCATCGCGCCGGTGTTCCAGCCGGTCATGCGCGCGAGCAGGTCCTTGCGCGAGATCGCGAAGCCCGCGCGCAGGCCGGCCATGCCGAAGATCTTCGAGAAGGTGCGCAAGACGACGACGTCCTTGCCCGCGCGCACCAGGTCCACGCCGGGCGGCTCGTCGCTGAAGTGGATGTACGCCTCGTCCAGCAGCACGAGCGAGTCGCCCGGCTTCGCGGCGATGAGTGACTCGATCTCCGCCCGCGGCGTCACGGTGCCGGTCGGGTTGTTGGGATTGCAGACGTAGAACAGACCGACGGGCTCGGACTTCGCGGCCGCGAGCATCGCCGGCAGATCGTGGGCGCCGTCCTTGCGCAGCGGCACGCGCACGACCTTCGCGCCGATGAACTCGGCCGCGCGCGCCGCGGCCTCGTAGCCCGGCTCGGCGGTCACGAGCGCGCGCTTGGGTCCGGTGAACGAGATCACCGCATGGTGCAGCGCGAGGCTCGAGCCGGGGTACACCGAGTAGTGTTCCGGCTTCAGCCCTTCGAGCTTCGCAGACGCCGCGACCAGGGCGTCGGTTTCGGGATACTGGTAGCGGTTGCCGCGCTTGGCGACCTCGGCGAGCGCCTCGAGGGCCCGCGGCGACGGCCCCTCGGGAAACTCGTTCGCGTTGATCTTGACCGCGTCGTCGGGCAAGTCCCCGACGTTCGAGAGCTGCGCGAGCGCGCGCTCCGAGCCGAAGGGCAGGGCCGTGCCCGCGCCAACCAGCGCCGCGACGCGCAACATCTGGCGGCGCGTGAACCCGCGCCGCGCGAGGTCGAGGGCGGCGGCGCGCCCGAGGGAGAGCGTCTCGTTCATGGCCTTGAGCCTACACGCGCGGGCGCGGCAGGTCACGCCGGCTCGCGTATGATTCGGCCGTGGACGGGATTCACGATCTCGGCGGCATGAGCGGCTTCGGCGCGGTGGAGATCGAGCGGAACGAGCCGGTGTTCCACGAGCGCTGGGAGGCGCGGGCGTTCGCGCTCAACAACCTCGGGATCCGCATCCTCGAGGCCTACAACGTGCACGAGTACCGGCACGCCGTGGAGCGCATGGATCCGAGCCACTATCTCGCGGCCTCGTACTACGAGCGCTGGTTCACGGGGGTCGCGACCTTGCTCGTGGAGAAGGGCGTGGTCACGCGGGACGAGCTCGAGGCGCGCGCGGGCGGTCGCTTTCCGCTGGCGCGGCCGGCGGCCGAGGTGAAACCGATCCGTGTCACCCCGGGCGCGCAGCCGCGCTTCGCAGCGGGCGACCGCGTGCGGGTTCGCGACGTCCACCCCGCGGGCCATACGCGCGCGCCGCGCTACGTGCGCGGTAGGCGCGGCGTGGTGCTGCGCGCCTCGCGCGCGTTCGAGCTTCCGGACCTCGCGGGCCACGCGCTGGCGGCGCATCTCGAGCAGACGTACCACGTCGAGTTCGAGGCGCGCGAGCTGTGGACCGACGCGGCGGAGAGCCGCGAGACGGTGGTGGTCGATCTCTGGGAGAGCTACTTGGAGCCCGTGGGATGACTGACTCGCGCAAGCCCGAGCCTGATGCGCCGATCGCCGAGCGCGTGCGCGCGCTCGAGGAGGCGCTCGACGCGAAGGGCCTCGTGCCGGAGGGCTTCCTCGAGAAGCGCGCGGAGCAGGCGCAGGAGAGCTTCGATCCGAAGAACGGCGCGCGGGTCGTCGCGCGCGCCTGGCTCGACCCCGCGTTTCGCGCGCGGCTCCTCGCCGACGGCGCCGCGGCGAGCGCCGAGCTCGGCTTCCGCGCGGCGAACAGCGAATATCTCGTCGTGCTCGAGAACACCGACGCGGTTCACAACGTGATCGTGTGCACGCAGTGCTCGTGCACCGCCTGGTCGGTGATCGGCCTGCCGCCGGATTGGTACAAGAGCCCGGCGTACCGCGCTCGCGTGGTGCGCGAGCCGCGCGCGCTGCTGCGCGGGATGGGGTTGGACCTGCCCGAGCAGGTCGCGATCCGGGTCTGGGACACGAGTGGCGAGACGCGCTTCATGGTCTTGCCGCAGCGGCCCGCCGGAACCGAGGGCTGGAGCGAGGAGAGACTCGCGGGCATCGTGACACGCGAGGCGCTGATCGGCGTGGCGCGCGTCGCCGGCACCGACTTCATGAACGCATGACCACGACGAATCGCGAATCGGGAACCCGGGTGGACGAGATCGCCGACGGCATCTACCGCATCAGCACGCCGGTGCCCCCGGAGCGTTTTCCGGGCGGCTTCACGTTCAACCAGTTCCTGATCGACGACGAGGAGCCGCTGCTGTTCCACACCGGGCTCCG
>DATFUE010000278.1:0-6423 GCA_035261165.1 Myxococcota bacterium | reverse complement strand
GATGGCGCGGCCAACCCACTGCAGGCGCGGGCTCTCGCGGTGGATCAGCTCGTGTGCGACCACGATTCCGGAGTATCCCGAGCTGCCTCCCACGAGCAGGATCGCGCCGAGTGAGTCGAGCGACCAGAGGCCCTGCGCCGCGACGACCCGCAGCAGCAGCGCGATGTTCGCGAACTGGACCGCGACCAGGACCGCGAGCAGGATGTCGAACGGCCACGCGGGGATGTCGGGATGCGGCGAGCCCGTCTTGCGGCCGCTGTAGCGATCGGCCAGCTGGATCGCGGTGCCCGGGATGACGAACCACAGCACCGCGAGCCAGGGCGCATGCGGCGCGCTCAGCAGATACCCGAGCGCGAGCAGGGGGGCGATCAGCGCGGCCGTGTGCGGCGCCCAGATCCCCAGGACTTGGAGGGAAGTGAGGGAGGGAGAACGAGCGACCACGCGGCGGCACCTCCGGACAACTGGGTAGACAAGAGTGGATTAACCAGAGTGGTTAGACCACAATACCCGCAGCGAGCCGCGAGTGCAACCGCTTTGCTTGTCCTCGCGGCGCTCGCGGAGATACCTTGGCGTGGCGATGACTTCGGGCACGGCGCGAAAGTGAGTGGCGAGCGAACACGAGCCGACGAGCTCGCTGCGGAGCTACGCGAGGAAATCCTGCGCGGCCGCTGGCGCGCGGGGGATCGCTTGCCTTCGGAGCGCGAGCTCGCGGCGCGCCACGGAGTGAACCGCCTTTGTGCGCGCGAGGCGCTGCAGCAGCTGGAGCGCCTGGGCCTGGTCGAAATTCACCGCGGCGGACCGCGCGTCGGCACGATTCACTCAGCGAGCCCGGACCTGATCGCGCACCTGTTCGACCTGAGCAGCGCGCTCGACCCCGCGCTGGTCGGGCAGTGGCTCGATGTCGCGGAGATCCTGTTCACCGGCGCGGTGCGACTGGCGCTGGAGCGAGCGAGTGACCCTGAGTTCGCCCGGGCGCGCGAGCTGCTCCGCGCCTTGGTTGCGAGCGGCGCCGAGGACGCCCGCTACTTCGAGCTGCTCGACGAGCTGGGCGATCTCGTGTTCGCGGGGTCGCGCAACCTGGTCCTGCGACTCATTCGGAACGGCTTGCGCGCCAACGTGCTGGCGCGACTCGAGGGTTCCGGCAAGCGGCTGCGACCGGTGCGAGCAGAGCTCAACGAGCTGGTGCGCGCAGTCGACGAAGCGATCGCAGACCGCGATCCCGCGCGGGCGCAGGAGTCCGTGCGCCAGCTGTTTCGAAGCAACCGCGACCGGATCTTGAAGGGGCTTGCCAAGAAGAGCGCGCGAACCGCGGGCTAGCGCCTGAACCCTTCCAGCGCGAGCTCGGTGACGCGCCACAGAGGATCGATGCTGCGCGTCGACGAGTCGACAAAGAGGACCTGGCCCGTGTTCGCGTCGATCAGGCAGATGGCGACCGTCGTCGAGCTCCTCGACCTGAACAGGATTCGCCCGAACCCCGTGCGCAGCCAGCCGTCGACGCGCGTGAAGAGCAGTGCGTCGGCGCCACTCAGGGCGCCGAGCTGCTGCAGCTCGTCGAACGAGCCTCGGATCACCGCCTCGGCTCCCGTCTGGTCAGCCGTGCGAAGCATGGTCATGGCCGTCTGCGCGTTCTTCTGGACCTGGGTCACCTGGAAGCGCAGCTCGGGCTTGTCCGTGAAGAGCTTCTCGGTCAGCGGGACGAGCGTGGGGTTGAATTCCCGGGCGCTGAGGATCTTGAGCTCCATGTCGCGGACATCCGCGACGGCCGCTTCCTGCTCCTCGACCGCCGGCGCGTCAGCGCGCGGAAACTGGAGGCGCGTGATCGCCGCCTCGATCGGCATGATCCCGATCTTCTTGACTCCGGCGAGGCGTACCGGGACCGAGGAGCGTCCAAGATCGCCGCCGCGCGCGGCGCTGGCGCACAAGCCCGCGAGCAGGAGACACAGCGCCGCGCGCCGGCTTCTCGCGGTCGTCACGGCGGCTGAGAGCCATTCGCCGCGCGCGCGTGGCTCTGGCGGAGGAGCGCATCCACCGCGCCCGCGTCAGGGGCGTTCGGATTTGCTCGCAGGTATTCGGCGAATACGGCCTCGGCTTCGGCCGCGTTCCCCTGGGCGAGCAGCACCTCGCCTACGCCTCGCTGCGCGGGGCGGTAGCCCGGGTCGAGCTCGAGCGCCCGGCGCATGTGCTTCTGCGCACGGTCGAGCGCAAGCAGGCGCAGCCGACTCTCGCCCTGGTAGTACTGCAGCGGCGCGCTCTCACCGTAGCGCGCACTCATCCGCTCCGCGTCTTCGATCGCAAGCGCGTACTCGCCGCTCTTGACCCGGAGGCTCACGCTCTCCAGAGCGACGCGCTGGGTCGCGCGCCGCAAGCCGGCCACGTCGTTGCGCCCGCCGGGGTTCGCCGCGATGGGCGCGCGCTCGACCAGCGACGAACAGTACGCCTGACACGGCTCGTTCCCGTAGTCGTCGATCTCGCGGAAGACGGCGAGCACCGCGGGAGCCGTCGCGGTCGCGAAGCCCGCGCGCGTGAGCCACTGGATCCCGCCCAGATCCGCTTCCTCTTGCCGGTCGCGCGCGGAGTTGGCGAATGCGGCTCCGAAGGGAATGTAGAAGAACGGGGCGGTCTCGACGCCGGGAATCTGCGGGCCCTCGCGCGCCACTCCCAGCGACAAGTCGCGCGCAATGGCCCGGCCCCTGCGACCGTAGTACTCCCCCAGCGGATGATCGAGGGCGAGCTCGTTCAGCAGGTGGGCGATGACGAACGCCAGCTGGGCTTCGTCGTCCACCCGCGCGAGCGCGCCGGCGCTCAGGTAAATGCTGGCGTTGGACAAGGCGAACGCCTTGGGCGTCGGATCGCGCAGCACGGCGATCCGGTACTGCAGCGAACCGCTGGGATTTTGTGCCGCGATCACAGCTGCGAGCGACTCGAGATAGGCCTGGAGCGCCGGGTCCGAGTAGACCAGCCCGCGGTCGCGAAGGTCCTTCTCGAAGCTCTCGTCCTGGGCGCGAAGAATCTCGCGAGCGGTTTCCGGGGCGGGAGCGGGAGCCGGGGGAGCTCCGGACGGCGAGACACATCCGCTCGCCGCGAGCGCAAGAGTCAGTGAGACACAGACTGTGAGCGCGGATCGAATGCCTTCATTCTAGCTCGGTCTCGCGCCGCTCGACCAGCACCGTGTCGCCGCTTTGGGCGATGGCGATGATCGGTCGAGGCCGCGGTTCTTCAGCTCGAGGTCCTCGACCAAGTAGGGCGCGATCGTGAGGCCGTTGTGGCCGGCTCCGATGATGACGACGTCGTGATCGGGCTCCCTCGCGCCGTTCAGGACTGCAGGGCAGCGCAGATCGGCCAAGACCTACACAGAAAGGCGTCGTGATCGCGCCGCACGAGAGAGGTGGATCGGATGCAGTGCAAGCGGGGTCAATGGTAGCATGCTGCACGACGCGGCGGCGCGCGGCAGCTGTTCCCGCGTTGCAGGAGACGAACCAGCAGTGACTCGCTTCGCCAACGCCTTCGGCCCCAGCCATCCCGAGGCCACTTACGTTCCGCACGCTCTTCCGGAGCAGCTCTACGACACCGGCGAGGTTCGTCTGAACTACGCCGTCGCGGGCAGTCCCGACAAGCCGGCGCTGCTCTTGATCCCGGGCCAATCCGAGTCGTGGTGGGGCTACGAGGCCGCGCTGCCGCTCCTGGCCGAGCACTTCCACGCCTTTGCCGTCGACCTGCGCGGCCAGGGCCGCTCCACGCGCACACCGGGCCGCTACACGCTCGACAACATGGGCAACGACCTGGTGCGGTTCATCGACGGCGCGATCCGGCGGCCCACCTTGGTGAGCGGGCTCTCGTCGGGCGGGGTCCTGTCGGCCTGGCTCTCGGCCTACGCCCGGCCTGGTCAGGTGCGCTCTGCCTGCTACGAAGACCCGCCGCTCTTCTCCTCGGAGCTCCACACCTCTTGCGGTCACTCGATCCACCAGGCCATCGGGGGGATGTTCGCGCTGTGGAGCAAGTATCTGGGCGACCAGTGGAGCGTCGGTGACTGGGAAGGCATGGCCGCCGCCGCTCCGCGCGAGCTCCCGCCGCGCCTCGTCTTCCTGGCCAGGATGTTCGGCGGAGGCGAGCCGCCCCAGAATCTGAAGGAGTACGACCCAGAGTGGGCGCGAGCGTTCGCGACGGGCACGGTCGCGGCGACCTGCGACCACGCGCGCATGCTGTCGCGCGTGAAGGTGCCAGTGCTGCTCACGCATCACTTCCGCGCGATCGACGAAGCGAGCGGTGGCCTCCTGGGTGCGCTGTCCGATTTGCAGGCCGCGCGCGTGCGTGAGCTCGTCGCGGCCGCAGGGCAGCGGATCGACTACAAGTCATTTCCGACGATGGGCCACTCCATGCACGGCCAGGATCCGAAGCTATTTCGCGACACGCTGGTCGAGTGGGCGGCGTCGATCGGCTAGCACGAGACCACGTAGGCGCGAAGCACCCAGCTGGGCCGGCCCGCGCTGAAGGGCGCTGAGCGCTGACTACCTCGCGCGCAGGTTGCGTTCGAGCAGCGCGAACACTCGCTCCCAGTGCCGCTCCGCCGATGGCTTGTGGTAGATCCCCTGGCGCTGCGGGAACGCGAAACCGTGCTCGGCGCCCGGGTACCACTCGATCCGGTGGCGCACGCCGGCGCTCTTCATGATCCGTTCGAGCTCGTCGATCTGCTCCTTCGACGCCCAGCGGTCGATCTCGGCGCACGCGAAGTAGATCTCGCCCTTGATCTTGGGGAGGCACAGGTGCGCGGAGTCCGGGGCGTCGCTGATCAGGCGCGCGCCGTAAATCGATGCCGCGGCGGCGACTCGCTCCGGATGCTGCGCCGCGACCGCACACACGAACGGCCCGCTCATGCAGTAGCCGACCGCCGCCACCCGTCCGCGCCGAGCCTGCGGCTGGCGGTCGACGTAGGCAAACATCGCCTCGGTGTCCTCGACCACCTTGGTGTTGGTGAGCGAGCTCATCAGCTCGAACATGCGCCTCATGCCCGCCTCATCGCGGTTCAAGAGCGCAAATTCGCGGACTGTGCGGTAGTACAGGTTCGGGAGCACGACGTAGTAGCCGACGCTGGCGATCCGCCGCGCCATGTCGTGGAGCTCCTCCCGCTTCCCGGGCGCGTCCATGTAGAAGAACACCGCCGGGAACGGACCGCCCTCTTCGGGATGGGTCACGAACGCGTTCATCTCGCCGTCCCGGGTCTTGATCTCGACTTCGGCTTCGATCATGGGCGATCTCCTCGTCGCACCACTCTACCGCCGCTCGGAATCCAGGTGTTGGTCGGCCGACTCGAGCAGGGTTCCTCAGTGTGTCGCCCCTGATTCCGATCTCGTTCGTGGTCCTCGCCGCGCCCAGCATACTTCTTGCTTCGCCCATTCGAGATCGACTGGTGAATCACTCGCCTGTCTGAGTCTCCCAGCTCGCCTACTAGTAGACTTTTCGACGGTTAGTCGGCCGGATCACTCAACGGTATTCGGAGGCTCGCCCCTCGAGTCGCTGTCTCTCGATCCGCCTTGCAAACTGCGGGATCCGGTCTGAAGAGCGTGAACGGCTGTAACCAGGCGCGAGCCGCGAACGTACGAAGGGCATGCGGAAGACCCTGTACGAACGTGTGGCGCGCGGCGTTGGCGCGCTCGAGCGACGCCTGGGCTGGCTTCCGCCCACCGCGGCGCGCGTCACGGTGGGCTGGATCTTCGTGCAGAGCGGCTGGGGCAAGCTCCACAGCCTGGATCAGGTCGTGAAGTTCTTCACCGACCTCGGCATCCCGGCCCCGCAGATCCAGGCGCCGTTCGCCGCGGGCACCGAGTTCGTGTGTGGCTCGCTCGTGCTGCTGGGCCTCGCCACGCGCGTCGCCGCACTGCCGCTCATGGCGGTGATGACGGTCGCGCTGTCGACCGCGCTCCGGGATCGGATCGACGAGGTCTCCGACCTCTTCGCGCTGGCCGAGTTCTGCTACATCGTGCTGCTCTTGGGCCTGGCGATCTTCGGCGCCGGGCCTTTGTCGCTCGACGCGCTCGTCGCGAGGCGACTGGAGCTGGGCGAGTGACTGTCGATGCGGTCCATTTCGGCCCGCGTTTCAACTAAGAGAAGGAACCATCCATGACTCGAAGCAAGAACACCGCAGTTGCCGCCGCCGTCGCCACGCTCTTCGCGCTCGGCGCGGGCCACGCATTCGCCGCGGACAGCGGCGCCGCGGGCGACAAGGTGAAGTGTGAAGGCGTGAACAGCTGCAAGGGCCACGGCTCGTGCAAGTCGGCGAAGAATGACTGCTCGGGCAAGAACGGCTGCAAGGGTCAGAGCTTCACGATGCTGACTCCAGACGACTGCGCGGCGGCCAAGGCGAAGATGAAGGACAAGGCGAGCTGAGGGCGAGGACGTCCGCGGGCGGGCCGGCAGGCGCCCGCCCGC
>DATFUE010000277.1:0-3430 GCA_035261165.1 Myxococcota bacterium | reverse complement strand
AGGGCGGTCCCGAGCCGAGCCCGCAAGCGGCGGAGCGTGGGTAGGGTGCCCACGCGATCATCGGGAAGGCGCGCGATGCGTGAGAGTTGGATACAGCCAGGATGGCCGTCCGACTTCCGCAGGCGAACGAAGTCGATCGGGTGGCGAGGCAAGGGCCGTCCCGAGCCGAGCCCGCAAGCGGCGCAGCCGCGCGCAGTGAGCCGCAGGCGAACGCAGTCAATCGGAAGACGCGAGAATCCCGAGCATGCAAGAGCTCGCCGAGCGCATCGCCGCCTACGCCGCGCACCGCATGCCGGACGCGACCGACGTCGCGGCGAGTCACGTCGAGCGCATACACGGAGGTGCGTCGCGCGAGACGTATCGCTTCCGCCTGCGGCATCGCGAGGCCGGGCGCCTCGTCGAGCGGCGGCTGATCCTGCGCCGCGATCCGCCCGGCAGCCTGATCGAGACCGACCGCGCCGCGGAGTTCGCCGCCTATCGCGCGTTTCAGGGCAGCGCGGTCCCGGTGCCGGAGGCGCTGTGGCTGGAGAGTGACTCTCGCTGGCTCGATCACCCGTTCTTCGTGATGGAGGAGCTGGTGGGCTTCGAGGCTTCGCCGCAGGCGATCCTCGCTCCGCCGTACGCGCAGCACCACGAGCGACTCGCGCGCGAGAAGTGGTCGATCCTGGGCGCGATCGCCGCCGCCGATCCCGAGAAGCTCGGCCTCGCGGGCGCGCTCCCCGTGATCGAGCCCGCCGACGCCTGGCGCCACGAGCTCGACCGCTGGACGCGGGTGATCGACGAGGACGAGCTCGCGCCGCAGCCGATCGCCCGTGCGGCCATCCGCCGCCTGCGGCGCGCGCCGCCGCCGCCGCCGCGCCGCCTGCACGTGGTGCACGGCGATTTCCGCACCGGGAATTTCCTGTACGACGCGCAGGGCGCGATCCGCGGCATCCTGGACTGGGAGATGGCGCACCTGGGCGACCCGCTCGAGGATCTGGCCTGGAGCATCAACCGGGTTTGGTGTTGGGGCCGCGACGAACGCGTCGGCGGACTCACGACGAAGGAGAACGCGATCCGCATCTGGGAGCAGGCGAGCGGCCTGCGTGCCGACGCCGAGGCGCTGCGCTGGTGGGAGCTGTTCTCCAGCGTGAAGGGCCTGGCGATCTGGATCTCGGGTGGTCACGAATATCAGGAAGGCGCGAACCAAGATCCGGTGCTCGCGTTGTCGAGTATCTGGCTCACGAACTCTCAGGACCGCGCCGCGCTCGAAGCGATGGGCAAGCTGTCGTGAAGCCGGACGTCGGGAGGCTGCTCGAGATCATCGCGGGCAAGCTCTTGCTCGAGATCGCGCCGAACGTGCAGCCCGGCTACCGGCAGTCGTCGGTCGGTCTCACGGGGATGCTGCTGGGCATGGTGCGCGAGGAGTTCGAGCGCGCGGCGTCGCGACGGGTCGAGGAGAACGGCGCGTTGCGCGCGCTGTTCGCGCGTGCGGCCAAGGCTGTGGCCGACACCGATCTGCGTCGCCGCCTCGAGACGGCGGCCGCCGGCGCCGACGCGAGCCTGCTCGTGTCGCAGCTCGATGCCGGCAACGACGCGCTGCGCGGGCTGTTGATCGAGCTGCACGCGTACGTCGAGCAGGAGGACGCCCCCTGGGCGCGCGCCGTCGACGCGGAGATCTGGCGCGAGCTGGTCGCCTCCACCGAGCGCCGCCGCTTCGCGCTCGCGCCGTTCTGAGTCAGGCGGCGGCGAGGCGAGGGCCGCCCCGAGCGGAGCCTGCAAGCGGCGGAGCGTGGGTAGGGTGCCCACGCGATCATCGGGAAGCCGCGCGCAGTGAGCCGAGGGCGAACGCAGTCATTCAGGCGGGCGGTTTGAAGTAGACCCACAGCGTGAGCGCGCAGCCCGCGAGCAGCACGAGCCAGGTCAGGACCGTGCCCGCAAAGCGCCCCGGCGTCGTGCCGGTCGAGGTCGACAGCCCGAAGGCGTGCAGCAGGCGCGCGGCGAACAGACTCCCGCCGAGCACGTTCAAGCTCGTCGCGCCCGTGCCGTTCAGTTCGAGCACGAGCAGCAGCACAAGGCCCATCGGCACGTACTCGGTGAAGTTGGCGTGCACGCGAATGTGCTGCAGCATGATCGCGTTGCCGCCGTCGCCGAAGACGACTTTTTCGCTGATGCGCGTGCGCACCACGCGCATCGCGAGCACGAGCATGAGAATCCCCAGCAGGCCCGTCCAGAGAGCGGTGATCGGTGCGTGCATGACTCCTCCTCTCGCGCGCGAAGCCGCGCGCTGTGCTCGCGGAGTGTGAGCCTCGCGCGCGGCGTGCGCTAGAGTCCGCGCCCGCATGCCGCGCAAGCATCGGCTCACCGCGGGATTCGCGGCGCTGCACTGGGCGCTGCTCGCCGCGATCTACGGCCGGCTCGCGGCGGTCGCGTGTCTGCGCTTCCCGCTCGACTGGGACTTTCTCGCGTACCACCTGCCGGGCGCGCTCGCGGCATACGGACTCACCAGCTATACGCCGGAGCCGCGTCTGGTCGCGGTGATCGCGGGCTTTCCACCGCTGCCGCGCATCGTGGCGGGGGCTCTGGTGCTCGCCAGCGGCCGCTTCTCGATGGCGAGCGCACTGAACCTGATCGGTGTAGGCGCGCTGGTCGCGGGCCTCGTGTGGCTCTTCGGGCGGCGCATCTCGCTGCGCTGGCTCGCGACCGCGCTGCTCGGCGTGCCGCTGTTCGTGCTGCATCTCGATTCCGGTTACGTCGACTTGTTCACGGCCTCGTTTCTCGCGCTCGCGTTCGCGTCGTTCGCGGAGCTCGAGCGCGACTCGCCGCGCCCGCTCGCGGGCGGGGCGCTCTTGATCGCCGCGCTCGCCGCGGCACAGCTCTCGAAGTTCCAGGCCTGGCCGGTCGCGGCGCTCGTCGGCGCGGCGGCGCTCTGGCGCTTCGCGGCCCTCGCGCGCGCGGGTCGGATGTCGCGGCGCGCGGCCCTCGCGCTCGCCGCCTCGCTCGCGCTGCTTCTCGGCGCGTGGCCCGCGCGGAATCTCGTCGCGTTCCACAATCCGGTGTACCCGGTCGCGTTTCCGTTCGCGCCCGGTCTGTTTCCGAACGCGACCCTCGACGCGGACAGCGGCGTCTACAACCTCCCGGTGTGGCTGGCCGAGCGCTCCCGGCCGGTGCGCTTTCTCGCGTCCGCGCTCGAGTGGAATCGCCTCCACTCGGGCGAGCGCTTCTACTGGAGCCTCGACCAGAGCGCCCGCGCCGATCCGGCGCGCAGTCCGCACCACCGGCTCGGCGGCTGGTTTCCCTGGACGCTCGCCGCGCTCGCGCTCGGAGCGCTGCGCGCGCGCCGCGCGAAGAAGCTCTCGACGACGGCGCAAGTCACGTTCGCCGCGGCCGTCGCGCTGATCGCGTTCCTGCCTCAGAGTCACGAGCTGCGCTACTGGCTGTTCGTCCCGCT
>DATFUE010000276.1:0-8708 GCA_035261165.1 Myxococcota bacterium | reverse complement strand
GGCCGAGTTGATCGCGAAATACACGCCCGGCTCCATGATTGCCGCGGAGAGCAGCGCCATGACCGCGACGAAGCTCTCCATCAGCATCGCCCCGTAGCCGATCATGCGCGCGTCCGACTCGCGGTCCAGCAGCTTCGGCGTGGTGCCGCTCGAGATCAGCGCGTGGAAGCCCGACATCGCGCCGCAGGCGATCGTGATGAAGCAGAACGGAAAGAGCTTGCCCGCGAACACCGGGCCCGTCCCGTCGATGAAGCGCGTCAGCGCCGGCAGGTGCACCGAGGGCCGCACCCACAAGAGCCCCGCGGCGAGCAGCGCCACGGTGCCGATCTTGATGAACGCCGAGAGATAGTCGCGCGGCGCGAGCAGGAGCCACACCGGCAACACGCTCGCGACGAAGCCGTAGCCGATCAGCGCGAGCGCGAGGCTCCGCTTGTCGAGGTCGAACCATACGCGCAGCGCCTCGCTCTCGCCGACCCAGCGCCCGCCCGCGACCGCGCACAGCACGAGGGCGACACCGATCAGTGACGCCTCGAGCACGCGCCCAGGGCGGATGCGCACCATGTACACGCCCATGAACAGCGCGATCGGGATCGTCGCGCCGACCGTCGACGTCGCCCACGGGCTGCCGAACATCGCGTTGACGACGACGAGCCCGAGCACGCCGATCAGGATCACCATGATCGCGAGCACGCCGGTGAGCGCGGCCGCCCCGCCGACCGGCCCGATCTCCTCGCGCACCATCTGCCCGAGACTCTTTCCGTTGCGGCGCAGCGAGCCGACCAGGATGGTGAAGTCCTGCACCGCGCCGCCGATCACGACGCCGATCAGGATGTAGAGCAGGCCGGGCAGGTAGCCGAACTGCGCCGCGAGGATCGGGCCGACCAGCGGACCGGGCCCCGCGATCGCCGCGAAGTGGTGACCGAACACGACCCAGCGATTCGTCGCGACGAAGTCCTTGCCGTCGGCGAGCCGGTGCGCGGGAGTCACGCGCGAGTCATCGAGGTGCAGCGCGTGCGCGGCGAGAAACGCCGAGTAGAAACGGTACGCGACCGCGTACGTGCACAGAGCGGCGACCAGGAACCACGCGCTCGAGATCGGCTCGCCGCGCGCGGTCGCGATGAACGCGAGCGCGCCCGCACCCGCGAGCGCCACCGCAGACCAGACCAGCGCCTTCGCGAGCGGCATGCTGCGATTCTAGCGACTCGCGTGCGATACTGAGGGCGCGCGCGGGTCTCGCGCGGGGTCGCTGGGCGGTCGCTGGGCGGTCGCTGCGCGGTCGCTGCGCGGTCGCTGCGCGGTGATGGTTCGGGAGGGAGCGATGAGAGACGTGGCGGGACGGGTCGCGGTCGTCACCGGCGGGGCGAGCGGCATCGGCCGCGGCATGGCCGAGGTGTTCGCGGCGGCGGGCATGAAGATCGTGCTCGCGGACATCGACGAAGCGCGCGTGGTCGAGACCGCGCGCGCGCTCGAGAAGTCGGGCGCGGAGGTCCTGCCCCTGCGCACCGACGTCGCCAAACAGGACGAGGTCGATCTGCTCGCGCGGCGTGCGCTCGACGCGTTCGGGGCGGTCCACGTGGTCTGCAACAACGCCGGCGTCGCGCACGGCGGAGTGCCCACATGGGAGAGCACGCTGCACGACTGGGAGTGGATCGTCGGCGTGAACCTGATGGGCGTGGTGCACGGCGTGCGCGCGTTCACGCCGCTCCTGCTCGCGCAGGGCGGCGAAGGTCACATCGTGAACACCGCCTCGATGGCGGGACTCATCAGCGGCGCGGGCAACGCGCTCTACGGCGTGACCAAGCACGCGGTCGTCGCGCTGTCCGAGGCGCTCTTCAACGAGCTGCGCGCGATCGAATCGACCGTACACGTTTCCGTATTGTGTCCGGGCTGGATCAACACCGAGATCCTGCGCTCGTCCGAGCGCAACCAGCCCGAGGCGGTGCGCCACAACCGCCCCGAGGTTCGCACCACCCCCGAGGCCGAGATCCGCCGCAAGCAGGTCGAGAGCCTGCTGGCCGCGGGCCTGTCGCCGGTGAAGGTGGGCGAGCTCGTGCTCGCGGCGATTCGCGAGGAGCGCTTCTGGATCCTGACCCACCCGGAGTGGAAGGGCGCCATCCGCCATCGCCTCGAGAACGTGCTCGAGGAGCGCGACCCGACGCCGGCGAACCTGCTCCGGCGCTAGCCGCGAGTCACTTCCCGTTTTCCCAGGGCAGCGGCTGCGGCGGCGGCAGCGCGGCGTACGCCGGGTGACTCGGCGCGCCGCGCGTGAGCTCGAGCACGTAGATGAGCGGCGGGAACGCGATCGCCTCGCGGCCGTTGATCAACAGGAACGGCGTGCCCTCGATGTTGTGCGCCACGCCCCAAGCGATGTCGCCCTGCAGCTTCTTCTCGGTCTCGGGCGAGCTCGCGCAGGCCTCGAGCTCCGCGCGCGGGCCGATGGGCGCGGCGAGCTCCCAGAGCTTCTCCTCGCTGAGCGCCGCCTGGTTCTGGAACAGCGAGCCGACGAACTCGAACTCGCCCGGCTTTCCCTCCGAGCAGATCTGCACGCGCGCGGCGAGACAGCGAATTGGCGCGCTGTCTTCGCGGTGGATGGCCGCGTTGCAAGCCGGGTCGAGCGGATACTGGTGCGGCGCGAGCGAGAACGCGTCCGGACCGAAGACCTTGCGCAGCTGGGTCAGGACCTCGTGCAACTGCGCGCAGTGACTGCAGAGCGTGTCGGTGAACTCGGCGATCTGCAGGCGCGCGTTCGCGGGGCCGATCACGGCGCGCGCGGGCGGCGGCGCGATCACCGGCTGGGCCGCGTACGCGGCGAGCGTGCTCGAGAGGAGCTGCTTCACGTCCGCCGGCAGGCCGCCGATGAAGCGCACGAGCTCGCGCTCGTCGGCGCTGGCGCCCGCCGGCGCAGGGAGTGACTCGAGCGCTTTCGCGCCCGACGCCGCCAGGCTCTGCGGCGTGCGCCTCCCGGGCACGATCAGGAGCGCGAACGCGAGCGCGAGAACGCCGGCGACGAGCGCCGCGCCGCGCGCCAGCTGCGCGATCGGCGGGAGACCGAGTCCGACGAAACACACCGCCGCGTATGCGAGCACGAGCGCGTACGTGAGCCCGCAGGTCGTGCAGAAGTGACCGAACAGCAGCGATGCGGTCAGGAGCCCGGCGACGCCCAGCGCGCCGCCGGCCGCGGCGAGCAAGGTGGCCGCGAGCCACGGCTCCGCGACCCGCCGCCGCGCGATGCGAATGCGCGCCACCAGCGGCAGCACGAGCGCCGCGACGCCCCACGCGACGCCCCACGCCGCGACCGGGAGCCCCGTGCGCGCGTGCACCGCGCTCGCGAACGGGGAGTCCCAGACCTCGGCGCAGTGTCCGCCGCCGGGCCCGCAGATGATCTCGCCGCCGCTCCGCGCGACGACCAGCTCGTACCACTGAAACAGCGCCCAACCCGTGTGGACCAGCGCGATCGCGGCCGCGATCCAGAGCGCACGACTCTGTCGCGCCGACTTCCCGGCAGCAGTTCGGGACTCGGTCATTGGCGGGGGACGCTAGCGAAAAGTCGCCGTGATTGACGCCCGCCGCGCGGAGTGGGAGGCTCGCGAACCGTGGCGGCTCGCGCGGCGAAGCTGAGCGCAGCGGAGATCGAGGCGGCCCTGCGTTCGCTGTCCGGCTGGTCGCTCGCGAACGGCAAGCTCCACCGCGAGCTCTCGTTCGCGAACTTCAGCGCGGCGTTCGGTTTCATGACCCGCGTCGCGCTCGCGGCCGAGGCGGCCAATCACCACCCCGAGTGGTCGAACGTCTGGAATCGCGTCGTCGTGGATCTGTCCACGCACGACGCCGGCGGCATCACCGAGAAGGACGTCGCGCTGGCGAAGCTGATCAGCGAGCTCGCGGCGTAACTCGCTTGCGTCCGACCAACGTTCGCTACGGGGCGGTCGCGTTCACCCTGGTGATGATCGCGATCGCGTATCTCGACCGCGTGTGCATCTCCACCGCCGCGCCGGCGATGCAGGCCGAGCTCGGGCTCTCGGATCCGCAGATGAGCGTCGTGTTCAGCGCGTTCATCCTGAGCTACGCGCTCTTCGAGGTGCCGAGCGGCTGGCTGGCCGACCGCTTCGGCGCGCGTCTGGCGCTCTCGCGCATCGTCGTGTGGTGGTCGGCGATGACGGCGGCGACCGGTCTCGCGTCGGGCTTCGGCGCGCTGGTCGCGGTGCGCTTCCTGTTCGGCATCGGCGAGGCCGGCGCGTTCCCCGCGACGGCGCGCATCTACGCGCGCTGGCTCCCGATGCGCCTGCACGGGCGACTCTTCGGCGTGTTGCTCGCGGCGGCCGCGATCGGCGGCGCGGTGACTCAGCCCCTCGTCGTCGCGCTGCTGACCCGCATCGGCTGGCGCCAGTCGTTCGCCGCCTTCGGCGTCCTGGGCGCGATCTGGTCGCTCGCGTTCTGGCGCTGGTTCCGCGACGACCCGCGCGAGCACGCGGGCGTGAACGCGGCGGAGCTCCAGCTGATCGCCGCCGGCGGCGCTTCGAACGCGGCGCACGCGCCCGTGCCGTGGCGCGCGCTCGTGCGCAACCGCACGCTCGTCGCGCTGTGCGCGATGTACGTCGGCGCGATCTACGGCTGGTACTTCTACCTGACCTGGCTGCCCACGTATCTGCAACGCGCGCGCGGCTTCGACATTCATCAGGCAGGCTGGCTGTCCTCGCTGCCTTATCTGGCGATCGCCGCGGGCGTGCTGCTCGGCGGCGCGCTCAGTGACTATCTGCGCGCGCGCCTCGGCGTGCGCATCGGATCGCGCCTGCCGGGCCTGGTGGGCTTTCCGCTCGCGGCGCTCGCCGCGGCCTGCGCCGCGCTCACCAGCGACGGCCTCGGCGCCGCCCTGTTGCTCTCGTGCGCGGCCGGGCTCGCCGGGGCGGGCATCGCGCCGGCCTGGGCGATCTGCGTCGAGATCGGCGGGGTCCACTCGGCGGTGGTGAGCGGCGCGATGAACACCTTCGGGAACATCGGCGGCGCGACCTGCCCGCTCGTGGTCGGCTTCTGCGTCGACCGCTTCCACTCGTGGAGCCTGCCGCTGTTCAGTATCTCGCTCTTGTATCTCGTCGCCGCGGCCTGCTGGCTCGCGATCGACCCCACGCGCAAGCTCGCGGCGAGCGCGAGCTAGGGCTGCGGCGCGATCTCGAGCTCGATCACCGTCGCCTGCGGGTCGAGCTCGCTCTCCGGGATCCGGATCGCGAGCTCGCCGAACGGGTCGGAGTTGAACATCCGGTCGAGCACGGACGTGCGCTTGGCGAACTCCAGCTCGCGCCCGCTCGCCAACACGCGAGCGGCGCGCACGCGCTTCACCGGCACGCCGCGCACCGTCACGGATTCGTAGGGCCGCATCAGGAGATGCAGGTAGATGCGATCCCCGTGTCGCGTCGACGGGCCGTAGAACTGCCACGGCTCGAGGCCCGGGAGTGAGTCGTGGATGCTCGCCCGGTGCGCGTCCATCCAGTGCGCCAGCACGTCGAGGCGCGCGGTCTGCTCGACGGGCAGCGAGCCGTCGGCGGTCGGACTCACGTTCAGCAACAGGTTCCCGCCGCGGCTCGCCACCTCGCACAGGCCGTGCACCAGGGCGCGCGGCGACTTGTAGCTCGCGTCTCCGGGCACGAAGCCCCAGCTCTCGTTCATCGTCATGCAGGTCTCCCAGCGGCGCGCGGGCGGCAGCGGCGGGATGAACTGCTCGGGCGTGTCGAAGTCACCTTCGCCCGGCAGCCGGTCGTTCAGCAGGATGCCCGGCTGGAGCTCGCGCGCGAGCGCGGCGAAGTCTTTCGCGCGCCACTCCTCGGGGGTGCGCTCCCAGCCGCCGTCGAACCAGAGCAAGTCGATGCGCCCGTAGCCGGTGAGCAGCTCGCGGAGCTGCGCGAACTGGAACTCGAGGAAGCGCGCCCACTGCGGCTCCGTCGGGCGCGGCACGCGGCCGAAGCGGTAGGGGCGGTGCACGTCGCGGAAGGCCGGGTAGTCCGGGTGGTGCCAGTCACAGAGCGAATAGTAGAGCCCGACGCGCAGGTCGTTCTCGCGCGCGGCGTCGACGAACTCGCGCACCAGGTCGCCGTTGTATTTCGAGTGGGCGATCGAGTGTTGACCCGTCGCCGTCGGCCAGAGCGCGAAGCCGTCGTGGTGCTTGGCGGTGAGCACCGCGTAGCGCATCCCCGCGCGCCGCGCGCGCGCCAGCCAGTCGCGCGCGGCCCCGGGGCGCGGCGCAAAGCTCGTGGCAGTGGAGTGATACGCTTCCGCGGGCACGTCGGCCGAGCCGGGCAGCGCCGCGACGCCGCCAACGAGCGGCCAGGAGAGCTCGACGCCGCGCTGCGACGAGTGACCCCAGTGCACGAACATCCCGAAGCGCGCCGCGTCGAACCAGCTCGTCACCTAGCGCGCCAGCTGCTGCCACAGGTCGGCGTCGGTGTGCACGCCGAGAATCGCGCGCGCCGCGTTCACGCCCGACGTCACCACGCCGTAGACGCCGCCGCCGGGCTGCGCCCAGTGACCGGCGAGATACAGGCCGGGCAGGGGCGTCGTGTTCGCGGGCCGGCCGGGGCCGATCTGATCCGGGCCGAGCGACCAGCCGTAGATCGCCCCGTCACTGTTTCGTGTATAGCGCTCCAGCGTGCGCGGCGTGCCGCCCTCCGCGAAGCGGAGGTGCGCGCGCAGGCCGGGGAAGCGCGTCTCGGCCGCCGCGAGCATGCGCGCGACGTAGGCGTCCTTCTCGCCGCGCCAGGCGCGCGCCGCGTCGTACGGCACGAGCGCGGTCAACACCAGCAGGTGGACCCCCGCGGGTGCGAGGCTCGGGTCGGCCAGTGTCGGCACGGTCGCGCTCCACCACACAGGCCGGCCCGCGAGCGAGGATGCGAACGCGTCGTCGTGATTCCAGGTCTCGTAGACGAACGTCTCGTGGGTCGCGCCCATGCGCCGCAGGTCGAGGTCGGTCGCGGCGTAGGTCACGAATGCGGACACCGACGGCTCGAGGCGCGCGAGCGCGCGCCGCCAGCGTGCGGGGAAGCGCGCCTCGCCGCACAGCTCCTCGACGGTCTGGCGCAGGTCCGCGTTCGAGATCACCACGGGCGCGGCGATGCGCTGCCCGTTCTCGAGGACGATGCCCGCCGCGCGGCCCGCCTCGACCGCGATGCGCCGCACCGGGCTGCGCAGCAGCACCTCGCCGCCCTCGCGCTCGACCGCGCCGGCCAGCGCGAGCGCGAGTCGCTGAAAGCTGCCCTTGCAGTAGAACGCGCCCTCGGCCGCGTAGGACAGCAGCATGGTCGCGAAATACAGGAACGAGACGCGCGACGGCGGCAGGCCGAGATACGGCCAGAACGTCGCGAACACCGCCTTCGCGCGCGGGTCGTCGAGGTGCTCGTCCATGACCCGGGCGAGCGTCGCGCGCCGGTAGCGCAGCACCGTCGGGAAGTGACCCGGAGCGCGCATCACGTCGAAGGGCGAGGCGAGCTCCGCGGCGCGCCGCGCCTCGTCGCGGATCGCGAGACACTCCGAGACCAGGTCCTCGAGGCCCTTGCGCTCGGCGGGGAATGCCGTCGCATGACTCGCGATGAACTCGTCGAGGCCGGCGCGCGGGCGCAGCTCGAACCCCGGATACACCGCGGTGTAGAGCGGATCGATGCGGGTGAACTCGAGCTCGTCGCGCGCGCCCACCGACTGCAGCACCCGGTGCAGGAGGCCCCCGCCCTCGAACGCGGCGGGCTCGCAGCCGCCGACCAGGTGAACCGCGGAGTCGAAGGTGTACGGCCCGCGGCGGAACGCGTGCGCGTAGCCGCCGGGCCGATCGTGGCGCTCCGCGACCAGCACGTGCTTGCCCGCGCGCGCGAGCAGCGCCGCCGCGGTCAGGCCGCCCAGACCGCTCCCGACGACGATCGCGTCGTACCGGTCGTGGCGCGCTTCGCGCCGGAATCTCACCGGACGCTGAACTCGGCGGGGTCGTTTCCGGCCAGCCCGTACTTCAGCATGAAGTCGACCATGTACATGCTGTAGCGGCTGTCGGTCGCCTCGCCGGTGAAGACGCGCGGAAGGTGCTTGCGGAAGTGCCAGTCGGTCGCCCGCCCGAGCCAGGTGTGGCGCACGTACTCGCCCACCTTGAACAGCGTGAACAGGCGCCCGCTGTAGTACGCGTCGACGATGCGCGACCAGTCGTCGAGATTGGTGATCACCCGCCTCTGATACTTCCGGAACGCGCGGTCGGAGCCGTCGCGGATCGCAGCCGCGAGCGAGCGCGCGCCGTCGAGCGCGAGCAGGGTGCCGCTCGAGAGTACGGGATCGATGAAGCCGAACGCGTCGCCGCACAGCGCCCAGCCCGGACCCACGCCGCGCGTCGCGCGCAGCTGGTAATTCGTGTAGCGCACGACCGGAGTCACTCGCTCGGCCTTCTCGGCCCACTGCCGCGCGCTCTCGTCCTGGCGCAGGAAGGTGTCGTACTGCTCCTCGCTCGTCGCGCCGAAGGTCACGATGTGCTCCGACGGAGTCACGATCCCGACGGACACGCGCCCCGGCAGCGGAATGCGCCACGCCCAGCCGCGCTCGAGCCGGTCGGCGTGCACGTTCCCGGGCAGCACGGTCTGGACCCCCGTGCAGTGCGCGTGGAGCGCAGTGTCCTTGCGCGGTCCCTCGACGGTCTCGAGCTCGAGCAGGCGCGCGAGCGCCCGCGCGCGGCCGGTCGCGTCGACGACCCAGTC
>DATFUE010000275.1:0-7925 GCA_035261165.1 Myxococcota bacterium | reverse complement strand
CGCGCGCTCGCCTTCGTCGTCGCGTGCTTCGCGCTCCTCCTGCTCTACCGCGCACTCGCGCCCCGCATCGCGGGGAAGCGCGGCGCCGTGTCCAACTGACTACGCTCGGCTGCGCCTCGCTGCGCGCGCCGCGGCGCTTGCCGCGCTCGCTCGGGGCGGCCCTCGCTACGCGCCTCATGCGCCTTGCGCGCTATGCGCGCGAGTGACTCCGCGCGGCTCGTGGAAGCGCTTCGGGCCGCGGGCTGCGCAGCGAAGGCCGGCGGCTCGCCGACCAACTTTACCGCGGCACTTGTGGCGTCAGGACCGCTGAAGCTCCGTGTCACTCACGGCAGCGAGACGAAGCGGCGCTCTCCGTCCACGTCGATCTCCCGCTGGATCGTCCGCCCGTCGGGGAAACTCGCCTCGAGCTGGTAGGTGCCCGGTGCGAGGCGCTGCCGGAGGGGCGTTGCACCGGCGTCGACGCCGTTGATCCGGACTCGTGCCCAGGGGCGCGCATTCACCTGCACGTCCACCGACGGAGCAGGCGCAGGGGCCGGGGAGGGCGCGATCGCTTCGCTGGGAGTCACCCGTGCAACAGGCTCGCGGGCGGCGACGACGGGTCGCGCTCGCTCTGGCGCTTGGGCTGCGTGCTGCCCGAGTGGGAGCAGCGTCAGGGCGAGGAGCGCCGTCGCGGGGAGCGCCGCCTTGGGCGCGATACGACGTGCAGCACGTCCGACGCGCGTGAGCACGGCGGCGCTGCTTCTCGTCGCGTGGCGAGCCGTCCTGCGAATCTGGGTTCGGGCGCGCATCGCGTACGCATGCGAGCCCGCGAGTGCCGTTCGGCTGCGATCGGCGGCGTCCTGCGCAAAGCGCGAGCCAGTGCCGGCGAGCAGCCTGTCTTTCGCGCCACGGAGCGATTCAGTCCCCGAACGCAGAGACCACGGCGCCATCCCGAGAGCTTCGCTACCCGCCTCGCGCGCCGCAGCGCCAAACGCCCGGAGCAGTGCGACCGATTCCACGAGTCGCGATGCCGAACGGGCGACTTCTTCAGCCGCCCGCCGGAGGAGCGGGCTCGTCGCCGTTCGCACGTGAGTCACTTTCTCGTGGCCGCTCTCGACCGCCACGCGCGCAGCGCACTCCGCGGCCATGGCCACTTCGCCGAGCCGCCAGGTCGCGTCACTGACCGCGTCGGTCGCCGATCGCAGGAGTGCTCTGGACATGCGAGCCGTGCTTGCGTGAGCGCTTGCGAGCAGCCTGTCTCTCGCGTCCCCGAGCGATTCAGTCACCGCCGGCCCGGCAACCTCGCTGCCCGCAGCGCGCGCCGCGGACTCCAGGGCTGCGAGCGCTTCTCCGAGCCGCGGCGCCACGTGACTGAGCGCATCGATCGCCCAGCGCAGCAGCAGCGTCCAGACGCGCTGAGCCGCGGCCGCGGCACCGCTTGGCGCCGAGCCGAGGATCAGCAGCGCGAGCAGAGGCACGGCCCAGCGGCCGAAGCCCGTGACTGGGCTCGCCGCATACGGATCCGCCTCTCGGACCTCCCAGGGCGGCGGGTACTCCTGGGGCGCCGCAGGGACGAGGCGCAAGCGCGGGGCCTGCTCCGGCGCCTGCAGCCCTCCGGTTTCGGCGGCGCTCCGCGCGACGATTCCGGCGACTGTCTCGGCTTCCGCTTCGAGCAGCTCTTCCGCCGGAAGCTGCCGTACCGGTGCCGGCCGGTACAGGTTGAGGCGCGCCAACTCGTTCTTCAACAGGCGCGGGGACCCCGCCGCGGCGCATCGGATCTGGTCGCGGGAAGCGCTCGCCAGTCGATGGCGGAGTCGCGCTGAAAGTCCGGGGTGCATGAAGATCGCCTCGTACAGCGCCCCGATCTCGGCATCGGGAAGTGACTCGGGGAGCGATACGGTGAGACCGGGCGCGAGTGTCTCGACCAGCGCGTGGAGCTCTCCGCCGCTGGTTCCCGCCGCGACGACGGCCAGCGCGGGGGTGCTCGCCCGCGAGAGCTCGACCAGCTTTCGGATCGAGGCCTCCGTCGCATGCTGGACGTCGTCGACCAATAGGAGGGTCCGCCGGTCGCCCGGAAGGCGAAGCTCCTCCAGCAGAGCGACTTCCGCTTCTGCTGGACCGACCCGCGAGAGCTTCCCGAACAACAGGTGGAGTAGGTAGCCGGCGACCTCGTCTGGCTCGGGGGGCAGGCGCGGCGAGAAGCGCGTGCGCGGGAACGACTTCCACTCACGCTCGGCCAGAACGCGGAGCAGGAGGGTCTTGCCGATGCCGGCCGGTCCGCTGAGCAACACCGGCGAGGAGCCAGCCTTCAAGCCCATCGCGACGGCAGCGAGCACGCTCTCGTCCGAGTCCAGGGCAACGTAGAGTCGAGGATCGGAGTGTCCGCCGAGGGGGTCGAGAGCGATCATCCTGGACTCCAGCACTGTTCTTGCAAGGCCTCATGCATATGAAACACGCAGAGCAAGAACTACGCCTTCTGGTCTACGCGGCCGCCGTCGTTTTCTTTGCTTGCGCGAGCGAGGGCGCGCACCGCGATGTGATCGCCCAGCCTGTGAATGCCGATCCGACACCGGCCCCTGCGCCGCGCGAGGACTTCGTCGTCGGCGAGGGCGAAAGCCTGTATCGAATCGCGCTGTGCACCGGTGTGTCGCTGGACTATCTCGCGCTGATCAACGAGATCCCCGATCCGGATCGGGTGGCCGCGGGCGCGCGCCTGCGTTTGCCGGAGGGACACGATTGCGCGCGCGAAACCCTCTCTGCGGACGCTGCGCGCGCTCGCGCGGGCCGCTTGCTCGCGGCGGCGACCGCCCGACTCGACGCCGCCGACTTCGAGGGAGCGCTCTCGTTGTCGGAGAGTTGCGTCCAGAACCTCGTGCCCTACGAGCTCGATGCACAGGCGAAAGCGCTGCGCGCGCGCTGCCACGTGGTCGCGGGAAGCGCGGCGACGGGCCTCGACCGAAGCGATCGCGCGATCGCGGAGTTGCGTCATGCCCTGGAGCTCGACCCGAATCTCGAGCTCGACGCGGACACGACCTCGCCGCGCATCCTGGACATGGTCAGCCAGTTGCGGTCGGACGCGGCGCGCTGACCCATTTGTAGATTCGCACGGTGGATTGGCGATTAGCGGCTACTTGGCCGCCTTCGCCTTGGCGCGGATCTCGGCGAGGCGCTCCGAGCAGCGCTGGGTCCAGAAGTCGATCGCGGCCTGCGCGTCGCCCCACTGCCACACGGCCGCCTGCTGGACCGCGCCTCCGCCCGAGCGCCGATCGATGGCCGCGGCGAGCAGCTCGCCCGTCTTCGCGTCGGTCGCCTTCAGGGCAATTTCGGCCGAGCCCGAAAAGCCGTAGCTCCCAGTGACCAGCTCCTGCGCCTGGTTGAGCAGGCGTGCCTGCGGGATGATCACCGAAACCGTGCGCAGCACCGGCGTCGCCTTCGTCACGTCGGTGATCGCGACCTGCAGGCGGATCGCACCCTTCAAAGGCGAGTCTGTGAGCTTGAAGTTCTGCTTCGCCAACGCCGCCTTCAGCGAGTTGTAGAAGTACGTCGACAACATCTGCTGCGCGTCGGGCGCGAGCTTGCTGTCGGATCCCGCCCAGAACTGCACCGGCTCGAGCAGGATGGAGTTGTACTGCTTCCAGTTTGCGGTCTCGCTCACGTAGCGGAGCGCCAACTGTCCCTCTTTGCCCGGTTGCAGCTTCGGGTAGGCGTCGCCGAGAAAGCCACTCATCTGGGGGTCGAGCTCGGGCTTCTGTTGCTTCGTCATCGTGCAGCCGATCGAGAGCGCGAGCGCGGTGGAAGCGAAGAGGGCGGTCGAACGTCGCACGGCGTACCTCCTGCAAGGACTCGGGTCGACAGCGTAGTGGGATCGCGCGCGCTTTGGAAGCGCGCGCAGCGCCGAGCGTTTGCGGCGTCAGTTACCGCCGCGTGGTGCCTGCTCGCTGACTCACTGCCGGCGCTTTGCCGAACGCCCCAGTCCATTGCACAAACGCCCAGCCCAGTGCACGCGAAGCGCCGCACCGGCCCCGGCGAGCGCGCTGCGAGTCTGCGAAGCTCGAGCCGCGGGGTGTCGCGGCCCGCGGAGACGGCGCGATCAGCGGGACCGTCTACAACGGCAGCGGCGTCTCGGTCAAAGACGTCGAGCTGCTGGCGAGTCACATCTGGGGCCTGGAGCGACGAGCGCCACCGCGGCGAGAACTACCCCGGCCGCTCGACCCCCGTGGAGGTGAGTGGAGACCGCGATGGGCTCGTGACATTCTCACATGTGAGCGAAGCCCCGCTGCCGGCGCTCAGCGATGGCCGCTTTCCGACCGAGATCGAGAACTGACCGGACGGATTCCTGGGCGCCGCTCCATTGTACAAAGCGGCCCCAGGCTGACTCGTGCGGCGCCCGGGAATTCCTCGTGCTCTCCGCGTTCGCCGCAGGGCACGTGAGTTGCTTTCGCACGCGGCTGCATGCAGGGCAGCCAGACCGAGAAGCTCTCCAGCGCGCGCGACGCGTGGCTGGAGCGAGCCGCGGAGTTTGCGAGGCCGTCGGAACCAGGCTCGGCCGGGCGCCGCGCCTGGACCGGAATCGCCGAGCGCGGCTCGCTGCGCGCGCTCTTCCTGATTCAGTGGATCTACCGCCACCTGGGGCGCTGGGCCGTCACGGCGCTGCTCACGCCGATCGTGGCCTACTTCTTCGTGACCGGAGGCGCCGCGCGCCGCGCGTCGCGGGAGTATCTGCGCACGCTATTCGCGACGCCGCTCGGGCGCGCGAGGCTGGGCAGGCGGCCGACGTGGCGGCAGGTCTACCGCCACCTGTACGAGTTCGCGGAGAACATCGCCGACAGCATGACCGTGTGGAGCGGCGACGGCGACCGCATCCGCATCGACGAGCGCGGCAACGAGCACCTGCTCGAGCTGGTGCGGAAAGGCCGCGGCGGGATCCTGCTCGGCGCGCACCTCGGAAGCACCGACATGCTGCGCGTGCTCTCGAAGCAGACGGGCATCGTGCTGAACGTCCTCAGCTTCACGCGCCACGCCGCGCGCATCAACGCGTTCTTCGACCAGCTACAGCCGGGCCTGCGCATGCGGCTGATTCACTTCGAGCCGGGCTCGATCAGCGTGGCCCTCGAGATCAAGGCGGCGATCGAGCGCGGCGAGTTCGTCGGTATCCTGGGTGACCGCGTCTGGGAGTCGGAGCGCGGCCGCTCCGTACAGGTGCCGTTTCTCGGCCGGCGCGCTCGCTTTCCGCTCGGACCGTTCCTGCTGCAGGCGGCGCTCGGCTGCCCGATGCTCCTCAGCACCTGCGTGCGCACGGGGCACGGACGCTACGCGGCGTCGACAGAGGTGTTCGCGGCCGCGGGCGTCGTCCCGCGTTGCGAACGCGCGAAGTACGCCGAGGAGCTCGCGCAGCGCTACGCCGCGGCGCTGGAGCGCGAGTGTCTCCGCACGCCCTACCAGTGGTTCAACTTCTTCGAGTTCTGGCGCGACGAGGTGGAGCGGTGACTCGCCTGCGGCATGCATGCTGACCCGCCTCAACCTCGTGTCGCTCGCCTGCGGCGCCGCCGGTGCGGCGCGTTCGGCGCGTCCGCGCTGAGCCTCGGATTGCCCGCCGCCGCCTTCCTCGCGCTGTGCGCGGACGGGATCGCGGAGCTACGCGCCGGGCGCGCAGCTATGCCGGCAGGCGGCGCGCGAAGGCCAGGCCGCCGAGGGCGACACCGAGAAGAGTCAGGAAGCCCGGCTCGGGAACCGCAGAGCCGCTGCCCAGGGCGAGGTGAAGCAGCGCGATCTGATCCCCGTCGTCGAAGCCGTTGTCGCTGAAGACGACGTTCTCGAAGAAGTCCGCCGCCTGTGCGCGGAGAAACAGCCCGAACTCCGCGTCCGGCGCCGTCGATCCGGTGCACTTGCCGCTGCTGCAAGGCACGAGATTGAAGACCCGGGTCGAGAGATCGATGGGCCCGGCCGAGAGATCGCCGCGAACGACTCTCTTGCTGAAGTCGAACTCGAGAGCCTCGAGCGACACGTCGACGCTGCCGAACGAGAACTCGAGGCCGGAAGTCGCGCTCTCGACCTTCCCCTTCGGGGGGTGAGGTCGATACTTTCCGTAGGTGATGGGCAGGACGAAGAGCCCGGAGCCCTCCATCTGCGCGGCGCCCAGTGGTGAGACGGCGACGCCGAGCTGGTCGAGGTCGACCGTGAAGCGCAGCGTCGCGCTTCCACCGGTCACGGTCTCGAGTCTCGCCGCGCGCGCCGGACTCGCAGATAGGCCGACGACAGTCACACAGATCAAGGTCAGAATGAGTCGAGTCATGGATCAGTCACTCCTCCTTGGAACTCGCCAATGCAGGAGCCGTGCCGTGGAGCGAGGAGGGACACGTTGCGACGGGAGGCGACCTCGGGCGCGCCGATCTACAAAATGCGAACGTCGGCGCGTAAAGAGGGCACCACGCTGAACGAGATCTCCGTCGCCAGCGACCGCAGCCTCGGACCGGTGAGCGGGCTGCTGCAGCGCCCGGACGCTGCGTTCGCGCTCCTGGTGCTGGCTCACGGCGCGGGCGCAGACATGCGCCACGCCTTCATGCAGTCGCTGGCGGACGCGCTGGAGGCGGTCGGCGTCGCGACCCTGCGCTTCAACTTCCCGTACACCGAGCGGCGACGGCGCGTGCCGGACCCGCAGCCGGTGCTCGAGGCGTACGTGCGCTCGGCCTGCGCGGATGCGCGCCGGCTCGAGCCCGAGCTACCGCTGTTTGCGGGTGGAAAGTCGCTGGGCGGGCGGATGACTTCGAACGCCTTTGCGCGCGAGGCGATCCCCGGCGTGCGCGGGCTGGTGTTTCTCGGCTTCCCGCTGCACGCCCCGAAGCGGCCCGCGCGCACGCGCGGCGAGCACCTGCGGTCGGTGACCGCGCCGATGCTCTTCTTGCAAGGCACGCGCGACGACCTCGCGGATCTCGGGCTGCTGCGCGAGGTCTGCGGCGAGCTGGGCGCGCGCGCGACGCTGCGCGAGATCGACGGCGCGAATCACTCGTTCGCGCTGAAGAAGTCGAGCGGGCGCAGCGACGACGAAGTCCGCAAGGCGCTGGCGGCGATCACCGCCGATTGGCTGCGTCCACTCAGGTAGCCGAGCCGGCCACGATCTCCTCGAAGCGCTTCGCGAGCTTCGGCCCGGTGCCTTCGTCCTCGTGCTTGAAGAACACGAACACGTCGCCCCAGGCCGGCTGGCGGATCCGTGCCGCCCATTCCTCGAGCTCCCCCGGCTCGTAACCCTGCTTGCGCAAACGCAAGTAACTCCAGTCGGCGGTGGCGATGAACGGGGTGTTCAGCGCGCCTTCCTCGTCGCCATCGACCTGCGAGACGCACAGCGCGGCGTTCCTGGCGCGCAGCGCGGCGAAGACCTCCTCGTCGTGCCAGCTCGCGTGGCGGAACTCGAGCGCGGCGCGCACCTCCGCTGGGATCCAGGACAGGAACGTCTTCAACCGCTCGACGTCCTTCTTCATGTTCGGCGGAAGCTGAAACAAGAGCGGCCCGCGCTTCTCCTCGAGCGCAGCGGAGTTCTTGAGCAGATACTCGACCGGCTGCGCCTCCTTGAGCCGCGTCATGTGGGTGATCTGGCGCGAGGCCTTGAGCACGAAGCGGAACGCGGCGGGCACGCGCGCGGCCCAGTCCTGCAACACGCTGACCTTGGGCATGCGGTAGAAGGTGTTGTTGATCTCGACCGAGCCGAGGCGCTCCGCGTAGTAGTCGAGCATCCTCGCGTCGGGCAGGTCCTTCGGATAGAAGGGCCCCTTCCACTCCTTGAAGGCGAAGCCGCTCGTGCCCACGAACAGGTTTTTCATCGCGTCGGCGTTCAAGGCTACACCGGCTCGCGACAAGAGGTACGATGCGCCAGCCTAATTGGGGAGGGCCGTCTTGATCGTGCACCGCACTGCTTGGGGGATCGCGCTCGCACTCGTCCTGGGAACGGCGGG